>NZ_JBTSWJ010000011.1:0-218657 GCF_054612375.1 Alsobacter sp. R-9
CGGCCTGACCCGGGGTCGGCGGGGGGCCGGGCGGCGGCGCCACGGGCGGCGCGTCGCGGCGCGGCCGCGGCTGCAGGACCCGGCCGGCCACGATGCCCGCGGCGAGCGCGGCGGGGATGGCGATGTAGGGGTTCACGACGCCCACGGCCGGCCCGCCCTGCGGGGCGAGCGGCGGCGGCGGAGCCGCGACGTAGATCGGCGGGGCGACCCAGCGCGGCCGGTCGATCACCGGAGCGGGTTCGCGCAGGAAGTAGAAGTCCTCGTCGCGGTACACGGGCGGCGGCGGTGGCCGCCACCAGCGCGGCGGCGGTGCCACGTAGACCACCTCGATCGGCTCGTCGACGATCTCGAAGTAGCGCGGGCCCGGATCGGCGAAGAAGACGAGTTCCTCCTCCGGCGGCGGCAGCACGTCATAGGGGATCATGGCGAAGCCCGGCGGCGGGGCCGGCGGGGCCGACAGCCGCGCCAGCCGCGCCCGGGCCGTCGCCGCGTGCGGGCCGCGCGGGTAGCGCTGCAGGTAGGACCAGTAGGCGTCGGGCGTGCCGCGACGCACGGTCTGGCGCCACGTCACGGCCTCGCGTCGCGTCGCCAGCAGCTCGCGCACGTTGCGGGCATAGCGTCCCGAAGGATAGGCGACGAGGAACTCCTGGTAGGCCGGGATGGTGTCGCGGTCGAGGGTGGCGGCGTAGGCCTCCGCCTCGGCGAGCTCGCGCAGCGGCCGGGCGCGGCGCGCCTGCGCCTCGTCGAGGCTCAGCACCGGCGCGGGTGCGCCGGGCGTCGGCTCGAAGAGCACCGGATCCGTCTCCAGCCGCGACTGGTGCCACGGCACCTGCGCACCGCGGGTGAGTTCCGCCGTGCGCACGCGGGCGCGGTTGAACACCTCGGCCATCGGCAGGCCCGGCTCGCGCGCCATCTCCGAGAGGGCCTGCGCGTAAGGGCCGTAGGGCGGCTGCGCCGGCGGCGCGACGGCGCCGGGCGCGGTGTTGAAGGCGATGAGCGAACCGGCATCGGGCTCCATCAGCGCCAGGCCCGGCAGGGTCTCCGGCCAGTTGGCGGCGAAGGGCGCCGGATGGCCGACGTCGAACACCGCGATGCGGGCCTTGGCCGGCAGGCCGGCGAGAGCCCGGCTGAAGTCGCTGAGCCGCACCGCATTGAAGGCGAGGTCGGCCGGCCGCTGCAGGCGCACGCCGGGCGGCACGAGGTAGTTCTCGCCGTCGAGCTGCAGCCCGTGGCCGGACAGGTAGACCATGGCCACCGTCTCGGGCCCCGCCGCCGCGACCTTGTCGAGGAACTCGCGGAACGAGCTGCGCAGCATGTCGAGGCTGAGGTTGCGCGCGCCGGTGACCTCGAACCCCGCCTCCTTCAGCGTGTCGGCGATCAGCGCGGCGTCGTTCGCCGCGGTCGGCAGGTCGGCACCCTCGTAGCCGTCGTTGCCGACGACGAAGGCGAGGCGCGTCTCGAGCGGACCCTGCGGGGTCTGTGCTTCGGAGCGAAGGGCGGGAGCGAGAACAAGCAGCGCGAGGACGATCGCGACGGCACGCCGGAGGAGGAACATCGGCAAGCGGACCCTGGTGACACGACGCCGGAAGCGCCGCCCGAGATGTCCCGCCGCTCCATGGTTTTCTTGAGGCACGGGCGCGGCGGTTGCGCCACTTTCGCCCGCATCCGGCTTCGACGAAAGGAGGGGGACGCGACAATGCGATCATGTCCGTCAGGACGATGCATCCAAGCCCCGTCCGGGGGCCGCGCCCTTCCGCGACCGGGCCCCCGCCCGGCCGTCCCGAGTCCGCCCTCACCCACACCCGGAGCCTTGCTCTCTTCCCTCCCCCTTGTGGGGAGGGACCGAGGGTGGGGGCGCGCCGTCCCGGGGCGCCGGCACTGGTCGCCGATCAGCAAGGCCCTGCATCGCAAGCCCCCACCCCTGCCCCTCCCCACAAGGGGGAGGGGTCGGCGAGCCCGCAGACGATCAGGTCGGCCCCTGCAGTGTTGACGACAGACGACTGCGATTCGCCCGCCACACCCACGCCGGGCGTCTGGCTCCCTTCCCTCCCCCTTGTGGGGAGGGACCGAGGGTGGGGGTCGCACCGTCCCGGGGCGTCGGCAGTCGCCGCCGATCAGCAAGGCCCTGCATCGCAAGACCCCACCCTACCCCTGCCCACGAGGGCCAGGGGAACGGCGCACGCCATTGCGCGCGTCGGAAAGCGGCCGGCCGGCGGGAGGGACGAGGGCCGTCGGGCCGTCCCTCCGGCGCGACTGCTCCCCTACCCCTTCGCCGCCTGTTCCTGGCAGTAGCGGGCCACCTGCTCGTGGGTCGCGAACCACACCTTCCCGAGCGCCCGGGCGTGGCGGATGATCTCCTCGACGATCCAGATGCGCGAGCGTTGGCCGATGATGTGCGGGTGCATCGTCAGCACGAACAGCCCGCCCTCCTCGTGCGCGCCCTCCAGCTCGCGGCGGAAGATGTCGAACACCGCCTCCGGCGACGTGTAGGGCCGGAGCGCGCTCATGCGGTCCATGTTGAAGTAGACCGCGTCGTCGCGGATCCACTCCGGCGGCACCTCGACGATGCCGGTCGGCTCGCCGTCCTCGAGAAGCTCGTAAGGCTCGCTGTCGGCCATCAGCGAACTGTCGTAGAGCAGGCCCATCTCGCGGATGATCTTCAGCGTCGAGGGGCTGAAGTCCCACGACGCGGTGCGCATGCCCACAGGCTCGCGGCCCGAGATCTTTGCCAGCACGTCGCGCGCGCGGAAGGCGAGGTCGCGCTCCGCCTCGTAGGGCAGCGTCGAGTTGAACTCGTGGATCCAGCTGTGGATGCCGAGCTCGTGGCCGGCGGCGACGACCGTGCGCGGCTCCTCCGGGTGGATCATCGCCGAGACGGCGGGCATGAAGAACGTCGCCGGCACGCCCTCGCGCTCCAGCAGCCGCAGGATGCGCGGCGAACCGACCCGGCCGCCGTACTGGCCCTGGCTGAGCTTGCCCGAGGACTTGCCGCCGAAGCGCAGCTCGAGCGTCTCGTGGTCGGCGTCGAACGACAGCGCGACGGCGCAGCGCGCGCCGTCCTTCCACTGCTTCGGCGCGAGCGAGCGGCCGGCCCGGGCGCGGCCGATGGCACGGCGCCACGTCTCCTCCTCCCACTGCCAGGGCTCCTGCGCGGGGGTGGTCGGTTCGCTCATGGGTGGCTCCTCTCGACGGTGCGGCCGGCGTCAGGCGGCACGCCCGACGCCGCCGGTGAGCAGGTGGCACGCAGCCGCGCGGCCTGCCCCCGCAGCCGCCAGCACGGGCGTCTCGGCGGAGCAGCGCGGGCCGGCCTGCGGGCAGCGCGTGTGGAACGGGCAGCCCGGCGGCGGCGCCAGCGGCGACGGGATCTCCCCGGCGATGGGCCGGAACTCGGCGAGGTCGTCGTCGCTCGTCACCAGCCGCGGCACGCTCGCCAGCAGCGCCTGCGTGTAGGGATGGGCCGGCGCCGCGTAGAGCGGCAGCGTCGGGCCGATCTCGACGATGCGGCCGAGATACATGATCGCGACGCGCTCGCTGATGTGGCGCACCACGCCGAGGTCGTGGCTGATGAAGAGGTAGGTAAGCCCGAGCTCGCGCTTCAGCTTGAGCAGCAGGTTGACGATCTGCGCCTGGATGGAGACATCCAGCGACGCAACCGGCTCGTCGCAGACGAGCACGTCCGGCTTCATGGCGAGCGCGCGGGCGATGGCGACGCGCTGGCGCTGCCCGCCGGAGAACTGGTGCGGATAGCGGCTGACGTAGGCCGGGTCGAGCCCGACGAGGTCCAGCCACTCGGCCACGTAGGCGCGCGCCTTGTCGGCCGTGACGAGCCCGTGCGCCACCGGACCCTCGGCCAGCGTCTCGCCGATCTTGATGCGCGGATTGAGCGAGGCGAACGGGTCCTGGAACACGGTCTGGATGCGCGTGGTGCGCTTGCGCCCGGCGGCATCCATCACCGGCTCGCCGTCGAGCCGCACCGTACCGGCGCTGGGCGGAAGGATGCCGGCCGCGATCCGCCCGAGGGTGGACTTGCCGCAGCCCGATTCGCCGACGAGCCCCAGGGTCTCGCCCTTCGCGACCGACAGGCTGACCTCGCGCACCGCCTGCACGCTGCGCGTCTCGACGTCGCCGCCGATGGCCGCCGCGATCCGGTCGCCCAGCGTCAGCCGCGGGTCGAAGCGCTTGGAGACGGCGTCCAGGGTGAGGATCGGGGCGCTCATGCGGCCATCCCCTGCGGATGGTGGCAGCGCCAGCTCCGCCCCTCCCCCGTTGAGACGGAGGGCATCGCGCGGCAGGCGTCGGTGGCGAAGCCGCAGCGCGGGGCGAACGGGCAGCCCGGCGGCAGCGACAGGAGCGACGGCGTCGATCCGGGAATCTGCGGCAGGTCGACGCCCGGCGGGTTGCGGCTCGGCACGCTGTCGAGCAGCCCCAGCGTGTAGGGATGGCGCGGCGACCGCAGGATGGTGCGCGTCGGCCCGCTCTCCACCACCCGGCCCGCGTACATCACAAGGATGTCGTCGGCGAGGCTGGAGACCGTGGCGAGGTCGTGCGTGATCCAGATGACCGCCGTGCCGGAGGTGCGCACGAGCTCGCGCATCTCGTGGATGATCTGCGCCTGCACCGACACGTCGAGCGCCGTCGTCGGCTCGTCGGCGATCACGAGCGCGGGCCGGTGAAGCAGCGCGATGGCGATGGCGACGCGCTGGCGCATGCCGCCCGACAGCTGGTGCGGATAGGCGTTGAGGCGCGCCCCGGGGTCGGGGATGCCGACGCGCGACAGGCTCTGCAGCGCGAGCGCCAGCCCCGCCTTGTCGGAGACGGATTCGTGCGCCTTGACGGCGAGCAGCATCTGCTGGCCGACGCTGAGCACCGGGTTCAGCGTCGCCGTCGCGTCCTGGAACACCATCGAGATGCGGCGGCCACGGATGGCGCGCAGCGCGTCCGGCGGCAGCGTGACGAGATCCTGCCCCTCGAAGCGGATGGAGCCCGCGACCACCCGCCCCGGCGGGTCGACGAGGCCAAGCAGCGAGTAGCCGGTGACGGACTTGCCCGAGCCGGATTCGCCGACGAGCCCCACCACCTGCCCCGGGCGGACCGAGAAGGACACGCCGTCCACCGCCTTCACCACCCCCGCGCGGGTGAAGAAGTGCGTGGCGAGGTTCTCGACGTCGAGCAGCGCGCTCATCGCTTCAACCTCGGATTGAACTGGTCGCGGATCTGGTCGCCGACGAGGTTGATGGCGACGATCAGGATGATCAGCGCGACGCCGGGATAGATCGAGATCCAGTAGCGCCCGGACATCATGTACTGGAAGCCGTTGGAGATGAGCATGCCGAGCGAGGGCTCCGTGACCGGCAGGCCGAGCCCGAGGAAAGACAACGTCGCCTCCAGCGCGATGGCGCTGGCGATCTGGACCGTCGCCACCACGATCAGCGGCGGCATGACGTTCGGCAGGATGTGGCGGAAGACGATGCGCCGTGCTCCCAGCGGGATGGCGAGCGCCGCCTCCACGTAGTCCTTGCGCCGCTCCGCCGAGGCCGCCCCGTAGGCCGTGCGGGCGAAGTAGGCGTACTGCGCGGCGACGAGGGCGGCGACGAGCTGCGTCTTGCCCTGCCCGAGCAGCGCCACGAGCACGAGCGCCAGCAGGATCGCCGGGAAGGAGAGCTGCAGGTCGACGATGCGCATGATCGCCGTCTCGACCCGGCCGCCCGCATAGGCGGCGACGAGGCCGAGCGTGCCGCCGATGACGAGCGCCACGAGCCCGGCCATGAGGCCCATCTGGATGGAGATGCGCAGGCCGTAGAGGATTGCCGAGAAGAGGTCGCGGCCGTTGGCGTCGGTGCCGAGCCAGTGCACGTAGCCGCCCGAACCGACGAAGCCGGGCGGGCGGCGCGCGTCCATGAGGCTCAGGTTGCCGATGTCGTAGGGGTTCTGCGGCGTGATCCAGGGCGCCAGCACCGCCGCCGCCACCACCGTGACGACGACGACCAGCGCCGCGAGCGCGACGCGGTTCTCGCAGAACTCCGCCCAGGCGGCGGCCAGCGGCGAGGCGGGCTTCATGAGCGCTCTCCCGGCCGCAGCCGCGGGTCGAGCAGCGCGTAGACGAGGTCGACGGTGACGTTGATCGTCACGAACAGCGCGGCCACCAGCACGAGGTAGGCGACCATAACCGGCCGGTCGAGCGAGTTGATGCTGTCGATGATGAGCTTGCCCACCCCCGGCCACGAGAAGATCGTCTCGGTGACCACGGCGAAGGCCAGCGTCGAGCCGAACTCCAGCCCGAACACGGTGACGATCGGGATGGCGATGAGCTTGAGCACGTGATGGCGCAGGATCGCGGCGTCGGAGAGGCCGGCGGCGCGCGCGAACTTCACCGTGTCGGTGAGCATCAGCTCGCGCGTCCCGGCGCGGGCGAGGCGCACCATCATGGCGAACTTGAACAGCGCGAGGTTGAAGGCCGGCAGGGCGAGGTGGCTCCAGCCGTTGAGCGTGAGGAAGCTCCACTCCACGCCGAGGACCGTCACCGTCGCCCCTCGTCCGCCCGCCGGCAGCAGGCCGAGCCACACCGCGAAGGTGAGGATGAGCAGCAGCCCGACCCAGAAGGTGGGCACCGAGAAGCCGAGGATCGAGGTCGTCATGATGAGGCGCGACGCGACGCTGTTCGGCCGGTAGCCGGCGTAGATGCCGAGCGGCACGCCCACCAGCGTCGCCCCGAGCACGGCGATGAGCGTGAGCTCAAGCGTCGCCGGCAGACGACTCATGATCAGCTGCACCACCGGCATGCCGAACACGAAGGAGCGGCCCATGTCGCCGGAGAGCAGGTTGCGCAGGAAGATGAAGTACTGCTCGTAGAGCGGCTTGTCCAAGCCGTAGCGCGCGATCGCCTGCGCCCGCACGTCCTGCGTGGCGTCCGGCGAGATGATCACGTCGATCGGGTTGCCGATCGCGTACACGCCCACGAACACCAGCGCCGACATGACGAGCATGACGAGCACGGCCTGCAGGATGCGCTGGATGATGAATCCGAGCATGGACTCCGGTCTTCGTGGTGGTGCGTGGTCGTTGTCGTCGTCAATGAGGCGCTCCCTTCGCCCCGCTTGCGGGGAGAAGGTCCCGGAGCGCACGCGCCGGGCCTGCCCGGCTCGTGCTCCGAAGGATGCGGGAGCGGGCGGCCGCCCGCGCCCGCTGCGGAAGGGGGATGAGGGGAGCGGGCCGCTCGGCGTCAACTGACGCGGCAAGGCCCCTCATCCGCCCCTTCGGGGCATCTTCTCCCCGCACGCGGGGATGAAGGGTCGCGGGACCGGCTCCGCCGACAGGCCGGCCATGCCGCAACAGCTCGGCTCGACAGGCCAGACGCGCAACCAGGCTGCCCCCGTCGTTCCCGGCGGCCTGCGCGGCAGGCCAGAAAGGGGATCCGGCGGCATGGACCCCGGGCAGGCGCCCGGCGAGGGTCGCCGCGCTGCCGCGGCGACCCGTCGGGCCTGGCTTACTTCGCCGGCACCACGTCCATGGCGAGGCTGTCCTCGTCGGAGCGGGTGCGGACAATCTTCACCTTGTCCTTGCGCAGCGCCCAGGCCGACGACACCGCGGCGAGCGGGACGAGCGGCTTGTCCTTGATGGAGAGGGCGTTCGCCTCCTCCAGCAGGGAGCGGCGCTTGGCCTCGTCCATCTCCACGGCCGCCGCCTGGAGCATCTTGTCCATCTCCGGGTTGTTGTAGCCGCGCCAGTTGAACGCGCCGAGGCGCAGGTTCGGGGCGTTGGAGTGCATCAGCGAGGAGAGCGTGTAGTTCGCCTCGCCCGTCAGCGTGCCCCAGCCGGACATGACGAACGACAGGTCGCCGCGCGTGCGGGCCGGGAACAGCACGGCGCCCGGCTGCCCGTTCGCCACCACGTCGATGCCGATGCGCGCCAGCATCTGCGCCACGGCGGTGCCGACGGCGCGGTCGCCGGGCAGGCGGTCGTTGGTGAAGCTGAACGTCACCTTGAAGCCGTCCTTGTAGCCGGCGGCGGCGAGCAGCTCCTTCGCCTTGTTGATGTCGGGCTTCGTGACCTGCAGCTTGTCGTTGTAGCCGAAGATGCCCGGCGTCACGAGCTGGCTGGCGGGCTTGCCGAGGCCTTCCATCGCCACTTCGGCGAGCGCCGGGCGGTCGATGGCAAGGTCGACGGCGTCACGCACGCGCTGGTCGCGGAACGGGTTCGCCGGCAGCGGCGAGCCGTCCTTGGCCGTGATCTGCGGCGGCTTCTCGCGCATGTCGAACTCGGCGTAGAACACGTAGACCGTGTCGCCCTTGACGATGCTCAGCGCCGCGTCGCGCTCCAGCGTCGGCACGTCGGCGGCCGGGACGCGCACGATCATGTCGACCTGCCCGGCACGCAGCTGCGCGACGCGGGCCGCGTCGTTCGGGATCTCCTTGCGGATCACCTTCGCCCACGGCTGGGCGCCGCCCCAGTAGCCGTCGAAGCGGTCGAGGACGAGCTGCTCCTTCGGCGTCCACGAGACGAACTTGTAGGGGCCGGTGCCCACCGCGGCCTTGCCGGTGTTGAACGCCTCGTTGGCGTTGTCCTTGGTCAGGCCCGCGGCCGCCTTGGACGACACGATGAACAGGCGGATGAAGTCGTTCGGCAGGGTCGGCGCCGGCCCGTCCGTCACGATGTGGATCGTGTGGGGGTCGATGATCTTCGTCTCCTTCACCCGGCGCACGTAGATCATGGTCGGGTTGGGGCCGGAGACGATCGGGATGCGCTCGATCGAGAACTTCACGTCCTCGGCCGTGAAGTCAGACCCGTCGTGGAACTTCACGCCCTTGCGCAGCTTGAATTCCCAGGTGTTGGCGTCGAGCGGCTTCCAGCTCTCGGCGAGCCGCGGCTCGAGCTGCAGCTTGTCGCCCGACCACACCAGCGTGTCGAAGACGTGCTTCAGCGCCTCGGCGTGGGTGCCCGACGCGGTGAAGTGGGGATCGATGGATTCGGGGCCGGCGCGGGTTCCCACCGTCAGCGTCTGCGCCGACGCGAAACCGATGCCCGCAAGGATCGTGGTCGACAGGACGGCGGCCGCAAGCGACCGCTTCAACACATGTTGCATCGCTGAAAGTCTCCCGGTTGCATGGCCGTCAGCCGGAGTTTCGGACACCCGCACACAGGCGTCCGGTCCCCGATCCCTCGACGACCCTGACGGGCAGCTTGACCACCGGCGCGTGACCCGTCAAGTTCCATATGGCACTATTTTCGCGGTCGGGGGACACGAGACGTGTCGGTGTCGCAGGCATCGAAGAGCACGGGTGGACTGCCACCCGTCCCGGGTCGCCCGGAGGCGGTCGACGGGCTCGGCGTCGACGCCGTGACCATCGCCCGGCTGTGGGAGAACCCGTGCTGGTTCGCCTTCCGCTTCAACTACCTGTCGCTGCGCTACAACATCCCGCTCTACGGCGCGATCGAGCGCCAGTACGGCCTCGTCCGGCCGCAGGTGGCGGTGCTCTACTCGCTCGGCCTGCGCGACGGCGTCACCGCGCGCGACATCGGCATCTCCTACGGCTTCCCCAAGAATACGCTGAGCCGGGCGATCCAGTCCCTAGAGAAGCGCGGGCTCATCCTGCGCACCCGCCACCCGACGGACCGGCGCAGCTGGCTGCTGAGCCTCACCGACTCCGGCCGCGCCCTCTTCGAGGCCACGCTGCCCCGCTTCGTCCACGTGCAGGAGGAGATGCTGAAGCCGCTCTCCGCCCGCGAGCGGGAGACGCTCTCGGTGCTTCTCGCCAAGATCGTGCTCAACACCTTCTCCTGGCCGGCCGAGGACGTCCCCGGCCTGCCGCCCCTTCCCAAGCCCCCCCATCCTGACGTCGTCCCCGACAGCAAGGCCGCCTCCCATCATGACAGCACCGCAGCCTGACACCGGCCCCGTCCTCCTCATCCATGGCGGCGCGGGCGCCATCTCCCGCGCCGAGGCGACGCCCGAGCGCGAGGCGCGAATCCGCGCCGACCTCCGGGCCTCGCTCGAGGCCGGCTGGGCCGTGCTGTCGAAGGGCGGGCCCGCGCTCGACGCGGTCGAGGCGGCCGTGCGGGTGATGGAGGACAGCCCCTGCTTCAACGCCGGCCACGGCGCGGCGCTGACGAGCGAGGGCACCATCGAGCACGACGCCTCGATCATGGACGGGCGCACCCGGGCCGCCGGCGCCATCAGCGGCACGTCCCGCATCCGCAACCCGGTCTCCGCCGCCCGCGCTGTGATGGAGCGGACCCCGCACGTGATGCTGACGGCGGCCGGCGCCGAGCAGTTCGCCCGCGAGAACGGCCTGCCGCTCGTGGCGCCCTGGTACTTCTTCACGCCCGAGCGCCTCGCCGCGCTGGAGCGCGTGCAGGCGGCCAAGCGCACGGCGGCCGCGGCCAGCGAGAAGGACAAGCACGGCACCGTCGGCGCCGTCGCCCGGGATGCGCAGGGCCACCTTGCCGCGGCCACCTCGACCGGCGGCTACGCCGACAAGATGCCCGGCCGCGTCGGCGACACGCCGATCATCGGCGCCGGTACCTACGCCCACGACGCCACCATCGCCTTCTCCGGCACCGGGCACGGCGAGAGCTTCATCAAGGGCGCGCTCGGCCACCGCATCGCCTGCCTCGTCGAACTCGCAGGGATGTCGCTCGCCGACGCCTCGCAGCGCGCGCTGCGCGAGCTCGAGGCGCTGGGCGGCACCGGCGGCTTCATCGTGCTGGGCGCCGACGGCACGGCGCTGCTGCCGCACAACACGCCCGGCATGTACCGCGGCATCGCCCGGGGCGGCCGCGCGGCCGTCGCCATCTTCGGCGACGAGACGCTCGACGCCTGATCCGCCGATCCCCCGGCACCGACGCAACGGCACGGAGACCGCCATGCATGTGCGCGACATGAACTGGATGCAGGTGGAGGCCTACCTGCGCGACGACGACCGCTGCGTCCTGCCGATCGGCTCGACGGAGCAGCACGCCTACCTCTCGCTGGCCGTCGACCTGATCCTTGCCGAGCGGGTCGCGACCGAGGCCGCCGCGCCGCACGGCGTTCCGGTCTACCCGGTGATTCCCTACGGCATCGCCCCCTACTTCGCCTCCTACCCCGGCAGCATCACGCTGCGCGTCGAGACGCTGCTGGCCGTGGTGCGCGACGTCATCGAGTCGCTGCACCGCTCCGGCTTCCGGCGGATCCTCATCGTCAACGGCCACGGCGGGAACCAGCCGGTGGCGGCGCTGGCCGGCGACATGATGATCGAGCACCCCACCCTCTGCATCAAGTTCCACAGCTGGTGGAACGCGCCCCGCACGTGGGCGAAGGTCCAGCGGATCGATCCGTCGGGCTCGCACGCCAACTGGATGGAGAACTTCCCCTGGACGCGGCTCGCCGGCGTGACCATGCCGGCCGGGGAGAAGGCGCCCTTCGACCGCGACCTCATGCGGGCCTCCCCGCCCCACGGCGTGCGCCGGATCCTCGGCGACGGCGCCTTCGGCGGCGCCTACCAGAAGCCCGATGAGACGATGCTCGACCTCTGGCGCACCGGCGTCGAGGAAACCCGCGAACAGCTGGAGGGCCCATGGCCGGCGCGCACGTGAGCGAACCGATCCTGATCTGGGGTGCAGGTGCCATCGGCGGCACGCTCGGCGCCTACTGGGCCCGCAACGGCCACGACGTGCTGCTCGTCGACCGCGACGCGGACCACGTCGCGGCGATGAACGCCACGGGCCTCGCGATCGAGGGCCCGGTGGAGGCGTTCACGCAGGCGGTGAAGGCCGCCCTGCCGCAGGACGTGAAGGGCACCTTCCGTCATGTCGTGCTGGCCGTGAAGGCCCACCACACCGAGGAGGCGACGCGCCAGCTGCTCCCGCACCTCGCAGAGGACGGCTATATCCTCTCGGCCCAGAACGGCCTCAACGAGATCGTCATCGCCCGCGTCGCAGGCGAGCGGCGCGTGATGGGCTGCTTCGTCAACTTCGGCGCCGACTACCTCGCCCCCGGCCGCATCCTGCGCGGCAACCGGGCGGCGGTCGTCGTCGGCGAGACCGACGGCAGCCTCACCGACCGCGTTCGCGCCATGCACGCGCTGCTGCAGGAGTTCGAGCCCGACGCGGTGCTGACCACCGACATCTGGGCCTACCTGTGGGGCAAGCTCGGTTACGGCGCGCTGCTCTTCGGAACGGCGCTGACCAACGAGTCGATCGCCGACGCGCTGGCCTCCCCCCGCCACCTCCCCGTCTACCGCCGGCTCGGCAACGAGGTGATGGCGGTGGCGGCGGCGAAGGGCGTGACGCCGATGGGCTTCAACGGCTTCGACCCGAAGGCCTTCGCGCCGGGCGGCGACCCGGCCGCCCTGCAGGCCTCCATCGACGCCATGGTGACCTTCAATCGCGGCTCGGCGAAGAGCCACTCCGGCATCTGGCGCGACCTCGCGGTGCGCAAGCGCAAGACGGAGGTGGACGCCCAGATCGGCATCATCGCCACCATCGGCCGCGAGGTCGGCGTTCCCACGCCGGGGCTGGAGCGCCTCGTCTCGCTGATCCACGACATCGAGGACGGCCGCCGGCCGCTCGACTGGTCGACCCTCGACGCCATGCTCGCCTGACCCGGACGGAAGCCGCCATGACCGCGCAAGCCCCCGACGATCCCGTCGTCCTCGTCACCGGCGCCGCCCAGGGCATCGGCGCGGCCATCGTCGCGTCCTTCGCCGGGCACCGGGTCTGGGCCGTGGACATCGACGCCGCCGGCCTCGCCGCCCTGTCCGGCGAGCGCGTCCGCACGGCGGCGCTCGACCTCGCCGACGAGGCGGCCGTGGCCGCGCTGGTCGAGCGGGTCGTCGCCACGGACGGGCGGCTCGACGTGCTGGTGCACGCCGCCGGCGGTGTGCGGGGCCAGGTCGGCCGCCCTGTCGAGACCGTGCCCGAGGAGGACTGGCACGCCATCATGGCGGTCAACGCGACGGGCGCGTTCCTGCTCGCCAAGCACGCCGCGCCGGTGATGAAGCGCCAGGGCTGGGGCCGCATCGTCACCATCTCCTCCGGCGCCGGGCTGCGCCCGAGCCTCACCGGCATCCAGGCCTATGCCGCCGCCAAGCACGCGCTGGTCGGCCTGACCAAGCAGCTCGCCCACGAACTCGGGCCGCACGGGATCACCGTGAACTCCGTGGCGCCGGGCTTCGTGCTGTCGAACCCCACCACCCAGCGCCAGTGGGAGAGCTACGGCGCGGACGGGCAGAAGCGCATGGTCGAGGGCATCTTCACCCGCCGCCTCGGCCGCCCGCAGGACATCGCCAACGCCGTGCGCTTCTTCGCCGCGCCGGAGAGCGACTGGGTGACCGGGCAGGTGCTGTCGGTGGACGGCGGCCGGGCCTGAGGGGCGGGCCGCGGGAGCCCTGCTCGCCGGGCCATCCGGCGCTTCGCACGTGGAAGTCCCCTCATCCGGCGCTTCGCACGCGGAAGTCCCCTCATCCGGCGCGTCGCGCCACCTTCTCCCCGCAAGCGGGGCGAAGGGAGCCCCCGCCGTCGTGGCTTGCTTCAGTCAGATGGCGAGTGACGCCGCGCGCCCTTCGCCCCGCCAGCGGGGAGAAGGTGCCTCCGCGCCAGCGGAGGCGGATGAGGGGCGGAGAGGGCAACAGCCCGCGCCGCAGGTCGATGGAAGGCGAGTCCCCGCCCTTGACCTCACGCACAGGTTGTTCTCTTTTTGTTCCGAATGACCCACCGCTCCCGTGACCGCCTGCGCGACTATCCGTTCGTCGTCGTGCGCATCGCCTGCCGCGACTGCCCGCGCATCGGGCGGTACCGGCTCGCCGTGCTGGCGGAGCGATTCGGGGCGGAGGCGGACCTGCGGGACGTGCTGGAGGCCATCGCCGCCGCCTGCCCCCGCTCGCGGGAGCGCCACCCCGGCCGGCGCTGCGAGGCCTACTACCCCGACCTCGCGACGCCGCAGCCGCCCGACCTCCCCGCCTCCGCCCGCGGCCTGCGGCTGGTGCGCGGCGGCAAGGCCTGACGGGAACGGCAGCTCCCGGCCGCACGTTTCTCCGGGACCGGCCCTTCCCGCTCGCCCGGAGCCCGCCATGCCCACCCGCATCCCCGACGAACCGCGCCGCGATACCAGCGCCCTGCCCGGAGCCGGGATCGTCCTGGCCATCCTCTTTGCCGTCGTCGTCGTGTCGCTCGTCCTGATGCGGCTCGCCTGAGGCCGAAAGCCCCTCCCCCTTCCGCAGCGCGCGGGGCTCCCCATATCTTCGGCAGCATGGGGGCATGGGGCCCCCTCGAAACGGATGACCGATGACCACCTTGTCCCTGTCCCGCGCCGGACGCACGCTCTTCGCCGCCATCGCGGCCTTCGCGCTTCTCGGCCTCGCCGTGGCGGAAGCCCGGCCCGGCGGCGGCGGCAGCATGGGCAGCCGCGGCGCCCGCACCTGGAGCGCGCCGCCCCCCACCGCGACGGCCCCTCGTCCGGCCACGCCCATCGAGCGCTCGGTGACGCGCCCCGACACAACGCCCGGGATGGCCGCGCAGCGTCCCGGCATGGCGCAGCCCTCGACCGGCTGGCGCCCGGGCTTCGGCACGGGCTTCCTCGGCGGCCTGCTCGGCGCCGGTCTCCTCGGCATGCTCTTCGGCGGCGGCTTCCTCGGCGGCCTTGGCGGCCTCGGCTCGATCCTCGGCCTGATGCTGCAGGCCGGCCTGATCGTCGGTGCTGTGATGCTGGTGATGCGCCTGCTGCGCAACCGCCAGCAGCCGGCGCTGGCCGGCGCCGGCGCTCCCATGGCACGCAGCGGCCTCGGCAGCGGCGTTCCGGGTCTGGGCGCGACCGCCGGGACGACGGCGGCGCGCACCGCCTCGGCTCCTCTCGGTGGCGGCAAGCCCGACACCGTGGGGATCGGCCCGGCCGACTTCGACGCGTTCGAGGCGTCGCTGAAGGCCGTCAACGCCGCATGGGACCGCGAGGACCTCGCCGCCCTGCGCGGCCTCGCGACGCCCGAGATGGTCGGCTATTTCGGCGAGGAACTCGCCCGCAATGCCGGCCGTGGCCTGCACGACCGGGTGTCGGACGTGACCCTGCTGCAGGGCGACCTGGCCGAGGCCTGGCGCGAGGGCACCACGGACTACGCCACCGTGGCGATGCGCTTCTCGCTCGTGAACGCGCTCACGGAGCGCGTCACCGGCCGCGTCGTCGAAGGCGACGCCACGACGCCGCACGAGGCCACCGAGGTGTGGACCTTCCGCCGCGAGCCCGGCGGCGCGTGGATGCTCTCCGCGATCCAGCAGGCCTGACGCGCGAGGGCGAGCCTCAGACGTCGAGAGGGCGGCCGCGAGGCCGCCCTTTGTCGTTGGAGGGTATCGCCCCTCATCCGGCGCTGCGGGCGCGGGCTGTTGCCCACTCCCGCATTCTCCGAGACACGAGCCGGGCAAGCCCGGCGCGTGCGCCCCTTCTCCCCGCGAGGCGGGGAGAAGGTCCCGGAGCGAAGCGGAGGGGGATGAGGGGGAGCCCCGAGGGACCAGCCGATCCCCGTGCCGGCGACCCATGAAAACAGCCCCCGCCCGGGGGGCGGAGGCTGCGAAAGGCTCGGGTGCGGCGGCCGAGGGCGCGCCGCGACGATCAGGCGTCGTCGAAGTCCTTCACGCCCGGCGGCATCTGGCGCGCGGGGCGCTCGGCCTTCTCCTGCGCGGCCCGGCGGCGCAGCTGCTCGGCTGCGGCGGCCACGGCAGGGATGCCGATGGTGCGGAAGGGGTTGCCCGTTCCGGCATCGTCGGGAATCGAGGCGGACTGCTGGAGCTGCGGGCTGTGGTGCGGGCGTTGAGCTCGACCATCGGCGGACATCACGGGGTTCCTCTCGTTGATCCGGCAGGACGATCCCGCCGGCGCGCCTTCTGTGCTTCGCTGTCCCGGCGTCGCACGCGGCGACCCCCTGACACCGTGGCCGATGCCGCGCGACCGCTGCACCAACCCTCCCTTAGATAGGGCGTCACTCAGGCTGAACGAGGCGTTAACGGCGCGCGCCGTTGTCGCGGTGTGCGATGCCGCACACCGCGAGCGGAGCCGTTCATCCGCGCAGGTTGTTCTGCCGCACGAACGCCTCGGTACGGTCGAGGCCGCGCTGCAGGCGGTCGAACAGGTCCTCGATCTCCGCCTCGGTGATGACGAGGGGCGGGCACACCGCCACCGTGTCGGCGAGGTTGCGGACGATGAGGCCCTCCTCCTGCACCATGGCCGTCGCCTTGTTGCCGACGCCGGCCTTGGCGTCGAAGGCCCGCCGCGTCGCCTTGTCGGCGACGAGCTCGAGGCCGGCGACGAGGCCCTTGCCGCGCACCTCGCCGACGAGGGGATGGTCGCGCAGGGCGTCGAGGCGCTTCCATAAGGTCGGGATCTTCTCGGCGGCGCGCTCGAAGATGCGGTCGCGCTTGTAGATCTCCAGCGTCTTGACGCCCATGGCCGCGCCGACCGGATGGCCGGAATAGGTGTAGCCGTGGGCGAAGGTGCCGATCTTCTTGCTCTCGTCGACCATCGCCTCGTACATCCGCTCGGGGATCATCACCGCCGAGACCGGGAAGTAGGCCGAGGTGATGGCCTTGGCGACGGACATGGTGTCCGGCTTCATGCCCATGGCCGACGAGCCGAAGGGCGTGCCGAGCCGGCCGAAGCCGCAGATCACCTCGTCGGCGATCAACATGATGTCGTAGCGGTCGAGCACCGCCTGGATCTTCTCGTAGTAGGTCGCCGGCGGCACCGTGACGCCGCCCGCCCCGCCGACCGGCTCGGCGATGAAGGCGGCCACCGTGTCAGGCCCCTCCTTCTGGATCAGCTCGTCGAGTTCCTGGGCGAGGCGCGTCGCGTACTCCTCCTCCGTCTCGCCCGGCAGGCCGAAGCGGTAGTGGTGCGGGCACGACACGTGCAGGATGCCGGGCAGCGGCAGGTCGAAGTCGATGTGGTTGTTGGGCAGGCCCGTCAGCGACGCCGAGGCGATGGTGACGCCGTGGTAGCCCTTGAGCCGGGCGATGATCTTCTTCTTCTTCGGCCGGCCGACCGCGTTGTTGTAGTACCACTGCAGCTTGATCTGCGTGTCGTTGGCGTCCGAGCCCGAGCAGCCGAAGAACACCTTCGACACCTGCATCGGGGCGATTTCCTTGAGCTTCTCGGCCAGCTCGATCGCCGGGTCATGGCTCTTGCCGCCGAAGAGGTGCGTGAACGGCAGCTTCGCCATCTGTTCGCGCGCCGTCTCGACCAGCTCCTCGTTGCCGTAGCCGAGCGCCGTGCACCAGAGGCCCGCCATGCCCTCGATGTAGGTCTTGCCCTCCGTGTCCCACACCCAGACGCCCTTGCCGCGCTCCAGCACGAGGGGTCCGGTCGAGCGGATGGCGTGGAGGTTGGTGTAGGGGTGGACCAGCGTCTCGACGTCGCGGGTCTGGAGGTTGGAGAGCATGGCCGGGCCTCGATGAGATGGGGGCTCTGGAGTGAACGCTGGCGGCAGTGTAGGGACGGCGGAGGCGCCGTCAAAGCCCGAGCGCATCACGACAGGGAGGAGCAGCCATGCCGCACGACGAGAGCCTGATCCGCATGGACGCCTGCGCGGTCGTCGACGGGCTCAAGGCGGGCGAGATCACCCCCCATGACTGCCTCGACGCGCTGGAGGCGCGCATCGCGAAGGTGGACGGCGCCGTGAACGCCCTGCCGACGCTGTGCTTCGACCGCGCCCGCGCGCACGCCGACGCGCTGATGAAGCGTCCCGCCGCCGAGCGCGGCCGCCTCGCCGGGTTGCCCGTGCCGATCAAGGACCTCACCGAGGTCGAGGGCGTGCGCACCACGTGGGGCTCGACGATCTTCAAGGACTTCGTCCCGCCGGCCTCCAACATCCTCGTGCGGACGCTCGAGGCCGAGGGCGGCGTCATCTACGCCAAGTCGAACACGCCCGAGTTCGGCGCCGGCGCCAACACCTTCAACGACGTGTTCGGCCCCACGCTGAACCCGTGGAACACGAAGCTCTCCGCCGCCGGCTCCTCGGGCGGCGCCGCCGTGGCGCTGGCCACCGGCATGGCCTGGGTCGCCCACGGCTCCGACATGGGCGGCTCGCTGCGCAACCCGGCGAGCTTCTGCGGCGTCGTCGGCCTCCGACCGGGCCCCGGCCGCGTCGCCGCCAATCCGGGCAACAAGATCGACCGGCTGCTCGGCGTCGAGGGCCCGATGGCCCGCACGGTGGAGGACCTCGCGCTGCTGCTCGACGCCATGACCGGCGAGCACCCCGGCGACCCGATCTCGCAGGCCCGTCCGGCGGCGTCGTTCCGCGACGCGGCGCGGCGCGGGACGAAGCCGGCCCGCATCGCCTTCTCCCCCGACCTCGGCCTGACGCCGGTCGACCCGGAGGTTGCCGCCATCTGCCGCGCGGCGGCCGAGCGCCTCGCCGGCGAAGGCGTCGTCGTCGAGGAGGCGCACCCGGACCTCTCCGGCGCGCACGAGACCTTCCAGACGCTGCGCGCCATGAACTTCGCGGTGGGCCTCGGCCCGCTGATGGAGCGCCACCGCGACGCGCTGAAGCCCGAGATCGTGTGGAACATCGAGAAGGGCCTCGCCCTCTCGATGCACGACATCGCCCGTGCCGAACTGCACCGGGCGCAGATGCTGCAGCGCATGAACGCCTTCTTCGACGGCTACGACCTGCTGCTCTGCCCCGCGACGATCACCGCCGCCTTCCCGGTGGAGGAGCGCTACCTCGCCGCCTGCAACGGGCACGTGTTCGAGACCTACATCGACTGGCTCGCCATCGTGTACGCCATCACCCTCACGACGGCCCCGGCGCTGTCCCTGCCCTGCGGCTTCACGGCGGACGGACGGCCGGTCGGCCTGCAGGTGGTGGCGCGGCCGCGCGGCGAGGCGGCGCTGCTGGCGCGCGCACGCTTCATCGAGGACGTGCTCGGCCTGCGCGGCACGACGCCGATCGATCCGGGCGCCTGACGCGGCTGCGAGAAGGGCTTCCCGGCTTCAGGCGTCGGGATCGGCCTTCAGCACGCGGAAGTCGCAGCCCTCGTCGGCCTGCGTCACCTGCTCGCGGTAGAGCCGCGCATAGCCGCGCTTCTCCTGCGGGCGGGGCGGCGGCGGGGTCCACGCGGCGCGGCGGGCGGCGAGCTCGGCATCGTCGACCAGCATGTCGATGCGCCGCGCCGCGACGTCGAGGGCGATGTGGTCGCCGGTCCGGACCAGCGCCAGCGGGCCGCCGACGGCGGCCTCGGGCGTGACGTGCAGGACGATGGTGCCGAACGCCGTGCCCGACATCCGCGCGTCGGAGAGGCGCACCATGTCCTTCACGCCGGCCTGCGCCAGCTTGCGCGGGATCGGCAGGTAGCCGGCCTCCGGCATGCCCGGCGCGCCGACGGGGCCGGTGTTGCGCAGCACGAGCACGTCGTCCGCCGACACGTCGAGGGCGGGGTCGTCGATGCGCGCCGCCATGTCCTCGACGCCGTCGAACACCACGGCACGGCCCGTGTGCTGCATCAGCCGCGGGCTCGCCGCCGACTGCTTGATGACCGCGCCGCGCGGCGCGAGGTTGCCGGTGAGCACCGCCATGCTGCCGGTGGCGCTCACCGGGTCGTCCATGCGGCGAATCACGGTCGTCGGGTGGTCGGGTGCCGCCTGCGCCGCGTCGGCCAGCGTGCCGCCGCCGACGACCGGGCGGGAGAGGTCCATGTGCGCCGCGATCTCCCGCATCAGCCGCGGCACGCCGCCGGCATGGTGGAAGTGCTCCATGTAGTGCTGGCCGGACGGCTTCAGGTCGACCAGCACCGGCACGTCGCGACCGAGCTGGTCGAACAGCGCGTAGTCGAGCTCGATTCCGGCCCGCCCGGCGATGGCGGCGAGATGGACGAGGCCGTTGGTGGACCCGCCCGTCGCCTGCAGCACGGCCATGGCGTTGCGGATCGCTTCTGCCGTGACGATCTCCGATGGACGTGGGCCGTGCCGCTTCGCCATCTCCGCCGCCGCCCGGCCCGTCGCCTCGGCGATGCGCAGCCGGTCCGCGTGGACGGCCGGGGCCGAGGCGGCGCCCGGCAGCGCCATGCCCAGGGCCTCGGCCATGGCGCCGATGGTGCTCGCCGTGCCCATCACCATGCAGGTGCCGACCGAGGGCGCCAGGCGCCCGGCGATCTCCTCCATCTCGGCCGCGTCGATGCGCCCGCCGCGGTGCTCGCCCCACAGGCGCCGGCAGTCGGTGCAGGCGCCGAGCACCTCGCCGCGGTGGTGGCCGACGACCATCGGCCCGACGGGCAGGATGACGGCCGGCACGTCGGCGCTGACGGCGGCCATGATCTGCGCCGGCATGGTCTTGTCGCAGCCGCCGATGAGCACGACCGCGTCCATCGGCTGGGCGCGGATCATCTCCTCCGTGTCCATCGCCATCAGGTTGCGCAGCACCATGCTGGTCGGATGGGCGAAGGATTCGTGGATCGAGATGGTCGGGAACGTCATCGGCAGCGCGCCCGCCAGCATGACGCCGCGCTTCACCGCCTCGATCAACTGCGGCGCGTTGCCGTGGCAGGGGTTGAAGTCGCTCGCCGTGTCGGCGATGCCGACGATGGGCCGGTCGAGCGCGTCGTCGGAATAGCCCGCCGCCTTGATGAACACCTTGCGCAGGAACAGGGAGAAGCCGGCGTCGCCGTAGCTCGTCAGCCCCTTGCGCAGTCCGCTCGTCATGCCCGTCCTCCCTGACGCGGGCGTCGGCGCGCCCGTCCGCCTCCGGTGTGGGGCGGAACGGCGCGCCTGTCGAGGGGCCTCAGGCGGGGGACGGCAATGCGGGCGGCGCAGGCTCGGCCCGGTCGGGCTTCAACGCCTTCTGCACGGCGCGCGACGCCGCCACTGTCCCCTTCTCGGCGAAGGCCTCGTGGTTCTCCTCGATGTCGTCGAGGTCGTAGCAGTAGTTGACCATGAGGCCGAAGGACTGCCGCAGCCCCTTGGCCGAGAGGTCGCCGAGCGGGTTGAGCCGCTCCAGCCGCGCGCCGTTGCCGAGGTGGAAGCGCGCCACGGGATCGACCGGGCGCCCCTTCGGCGTGCGCGCCCGCAGGAAGTAGGCGGCGGCGGCCGGCAGCATGGCGCGCCGCGCCGCCTCCGCCCGCTCGGGATCGGCCACGAAGCCGGGATCGTCCAGCACCGCGAGGCCGCCGAGCACGGCATCGTCGAGCAGCGAGGTCTCCGGCGCCGCGCGCTGCGCCTTCACCCAGCCGGCGAAGCCGGGCACGGGCGAGAGCGTGACGAAGGTCTTGAGGTTCGGCAGCTCGCGCTTCAGGTCCTCGACCACCTGCTTGATGAGGAAGTTGCCGAAGGATACGCCCGCTAGCCCCTGCTGCGTGTTCGAGATGGAGTAGAACACCGCCGTCGTGGCCTCCGACGCCGGAATCGGCTTGCGCTCCAGGTCGAGCAGCGGCCCGATGGCGCCGGGGATCTCGGTCGTCAGCGCCACCTCGACGAAGATCAGCGGTTCGTCGACGAGCTGCGGGTGGAAGAACGCGAAGCAGCGCCGGTCGGTCGGCTCCAGCCGGTTGCGCAGGTCGTTCCAGTCGCGGATCTCGTGCACCGCCTCGTAGCGGATGATCTTCTCGAGGATGTTCGCCGGCGTCGTCCAGTCGATGTGCCGCAGCACCAGGAAGCCGCGGTTGAACCACGACGAGAACAGGTGGGTGAAGTCGCGGTCGACGCAGCCGAGCTCCGGATGGTCCGGCAGCAGCGTCAGCAGGTCCGCGCGCATGCGCACCAGGGCGGCCGTGCCGCCGGGCGCGAGGTTGAGGCGGCGGAACAGCTCCTGCCGGCGCGCCTCGGCGGCGAGCGCGAGGTCGGACGCCGCGTCGGCGTCGCCCGTCTCCCGCCAGGCGGCGATGGCGGCCTCGAGCCTCGCCGGGTCGGGCCCGAAGCGCTCGGCCAGCGCCTTCAGGAAGGCGAGCCGCGCGGCCGGCGGGGCGGCGCGGTAGCCGTCGAGGATGGTGCGCGCCAGCACGACGCCCGAGGCCTCGCCCCGGCGCGACAGCAGCTGGTCGGCGAAGCGGGGCAGGTCCCCGCCCGCGACCGGCCCTCGCGGCAGCCCGAGCAGCGCGCGGCTGCGGTCGGTCAGGGTCGACAGCATGTCGGTGAAGAAGCTCGACGGCATCCGTTGCTCCCGGCTCGGCCCTAGGCCGTTTGCACCCCCGCTTCATCATGTCGGGCGGTCCGTGACGGGAGCAAGGCGATCCGGCGATGCCGAAGTCGAGGGTGAACGCGCCGCTGCCGCGCCCCGTTGATTTTTCGGTGAACCGCGTGCGAGCGTCCCGGGGTGCCGGCGCAGGACCGCCCGGAAGAACCCACCCGGAAGGACCGAGATGGACCTGCTCTGCCAGCCCGCCACCGCCATGCTCGCCGCCCTCGCGCGTCGCGAGGTCTCGGCGGTGGAACTCCTCGACGCCACGCTGGCGCGCATCGCCGCCGTCAACCCGGCGCTGAACGCGGTCGTCGCCATGGACGCCGAGGCGGCCCGGGCCGCCGCGCGCGCCAGCGACGCGCGACGCGCCGCCGGCGTCGACGGCCTGCTCGACGGCCTGCCGATGACCATCAAGGACGCCTACGACGTCGCGGGCCTCGTCAGCACCGCCGGCGCCCCGGCCTGGGCGCAGCGCGTGCCGGAGGAGGACGCGGTGCCCGTGGCCCGCCTGCGCGCAGCCGGCGCCGTCATCCTCGGCAAGACCAACGTGCCGCCTTATTCCGGCGACTGGGTGGCGCAGAACCCGGTCTACGGCCGCACGAACAGCCCGTGGGACCCGGAGCGCAGCCCTGGCGGCTCGTCCGGCGGAGCGGCCGCCGCGGTCGCCACCGGGATGTCCACGCTGGAACTGGGCTCGGACCTCGGCGGATCGATCCGCTGGCCGGCCCACTGCACCGGCCTCTTCGGGCTGAAGCCGACGTGGGGGCTCGTGTCCATGCTCGGTCACCGCCCGCCGCCGCCCGGCCTGAAGCGCGAGGCCGACCTGGCCGTCGCCGGCCCCCTCGCCCGCTCGGCTCGCGACCTCGACCTGATGCTCTCGGTCATCGCAGGCCCGCAGGCGCTCGACGGAATCCTCCCGACGCTCGACCCGCCGCGCCGGACCGCCGCGCGGGGCCTGCGCGTCGCCCTGTGGGCGCAGGATCCGTTCGCGCCGGCCGACCATGCGGTCGTCGCCGGCGTGCGGCGCGCCGCCGCCCTCCTCGCCGAGGCGGGCGCGGAGGTGGACGACGAGGCCCGGCCCGGCTTCTCCTTCGCCGAGTCCTTCGAAGTCTACGCGCTGCTGAACCACGCCATCGTGGCCGCCGACCTGCCCGAGAAGGTGCGCGAGAAGCTGGCGGCGGAGGCCGACACCTACCCGCCCGGCGACCTCTCGCACCGCGCCCTGCAGTGCCGCGCGGCCCGGATGGACGCCCCGCTCTACCGCAGCCTGCAGGACCGCCGCGCCGCCCTGAAGCGGGCCTGGGAGGCGTTCTTCGCCCGCTGGGACGTGGTACTGATGCCGCCCGCCCCGGTCGTCGCCATCCCGCACCCCGAGACGCCGGATGTCAGGGCCCGCCGACTCGTCGTCGACGGCGTCGAGCGCCCCTACTTCGACATGCTCCACTGGAGCGGCCTCGCCACGGTGTCGCACCTGCCGGCCGCGGTCGCGCCCGTGATGCTCACAGAGGCGGGCCTGCCGACGGGCGTGCAGATCGTCGCCGCCGAGGGCGCAGACCGCACCGCCATCGCGGTGGCGGGACTGCTGGAAGGGCTCGGCTGCGGCTACCGCCGGCCGCCCGTTCTGGGCTGACGGCCATGACCCGCACCATCGTTCCCGCACGAACCCTCGAGGCCCGGCTCGTGGGCCTCATGATCGCCGACGGCGACGGCTTCGAGACCCGCCCGGTGGACGCGGTGGAGGTCGATTTCGAGGGCTTCGTCGTGCCCGGCCTGCGCGGCGAGCGCCACCGCGGGCACGCCCGCAAGGCGGATGCGCGGGTGCCGTGGTTCCCCCGCGGCACCCTCATCCGAAACAGCCGGCAGGTGTCGATCGTCGCGGTGGAGGAGCTGGCTGCCATCGCCGAGGGCCTCTCGATCCCGGCCGTCGACCCCTCGTGGCTCGGCGCCAACCTCGTCGTGGAAGGCCTCGCCGACCTGACGCAGCTGCCGCGCGGCACCCGGCTGTTCTTCCCTGACCGCGCCACGATCGCCGTGGAGGAGCTGAACGTGCCCTGCCCCGGCCCCGGCCGGGCCATCGCCGCCCGCCATCCCGGCCGCGACGACATCCCGCTCGGCTTCGTCAAGGTGGCCCGGCGGCTGCGCGGCCTTGTCGGCTGGATCGAGCGGCCCGGGACGATCAGGGCGGGGGACGCGATCTCCCTGCGCCTGCCCGAGCAGTGGATCTACTGAGCAGCGGCCTCAGCGCTTCAGGAAGGCGGCGAAGGCCGCCTTGGCCTCGTCCGACTTCAGCCGCTCCCCGAACAGCGCGAACTCACGCTTCATGACGGCGTGGAGGTGGGCCCGGTCCGGCCGCATCAGCGCCCGCGTGCCCGCCACCGCCCCGCGCGGCTTGCGGGCGAGCGCCTGCGCCGCCGCCCGCGCGTCGTCCACCACGGTGCCGGGGGCGCAGACCGTGCCGACGAGCCCCCAGTCGCGAGCAGTCGCCGCGTCGATGGCCTCCCCCGCGAGCAGCATGCGATTGGCCCGGACCGGCCCCACCAGCGCCGGCAGGAGCACGCTGGAGGCGGCCTCCGGCACGAGGCCGAGGTCGACGAACGGGGTCCGGAACCGGGCCTCCGGCGCCGCGAAGACGAGGTCGCAGTGCAGCAGCATCGTCGTGCCGACGCCGACTGCGGGCCCCTCGACGGCCGCGACGAGCGGCTTGTCGCTGTCGACGAGGGCGGCCAGGAAGCGCAGCACCGGGGCGTCGGGGCCGATCGGCGGGGCGGCCAGGAAGTCGCCGATGTCATTGCCGGCGGTGAACACGCCCCCCGCCCCGTGCAGCAGGACGGCGCCCACCGCCTCCGAGGCGGACGCCTCGCGAAGCGCGGTGGCGAGCGCCGCGTACATGGCAGCGGTGAAGGCGTTCTTCTTGGCCGGCCGGTTGAACACGATCTCACGGACGCCGTCGGCGTCGGTGACGAGGACGTCGGTGAAGGTCTCGGTCATGGCCGGCTCCGGTGTTGCGAGGAATTTCTCTTCGGCGGGAACCCCCGCGCGTTGCGCGGCGTTGAGTGAGCGCGCGTCGGCGTGCGGCCGGCGGCGTGGTGCCCGCGCGCCCCCTTCTTTTCCCAGATCCGTCGCCGCCCGTGTTCGAACTTGCCTGCAGCTTCGTCGTCGAGGAACGCCCCCTCCCCGCTCCGGAGCTGGAGGTGATGCGTGCCGACTGGGACCGCCTGCGCGACGAAGGGCTTCCGAGCCTGCGCGACATCGATCCCGTGCGGATCCAGGTGCAGCCGGGGCGGGTCCACCTGGTGGCCGTCGAGCCGGGGCCGCGCTTCCGCTTCCTCCACTACGGGTCGCGGGTCACCAACCCCGACGCCCGCGACATGACGGGGCTGACCACCCTCGACTATGACGACAAGGGCTTCGCGGAGGTCGTCACGCGCCACTACCGCGAGGCGGCGGACCTCGGCCGCCCCGTCTGCCGGGCGCTGCGCGCCTCGTGGAAGGGGCAGGTCTACGACTACATGCGCCTCGTCGCGCCGTTTGGCCTCGACGACGACGACCGGGTGGCATTCCTGCTGGTCGCCACGCACCGCATCGCCATTCCCGCCGCGCTGGACCGCGCGGCCGACACCGCGACCCCGGAGACGCTCCGCGTGGCGGTGGAGCGCACGCGCCGCCTGGCCTCGCAGATGAGCGACGACCCGGCCCACGTCGCGCTGGAAGGCCTCGCGACCGCGGCTGCGCTTCATTTCGCGGAGGCCACGGCGGCCGCGACCGCCTCCTGACGGCTCATGCGTCGCCCGGAACGTGCTCCGGGCGCGGCGTCTGGCGGCGGGTGAACTGGTAGAGCTTCGGCCCGACGACCGCCGCCGCCGCGATGAACAGCAGCGCCGCCGCGAGCGGGTGGGTGATGAACACGGACCAGTCGCCGTTGGAGATGGTCATCGCCCGCCGGAACTCCTGCTCCGCCAGCGGCCCGAGGATCATGCCGATCACGACGGGCGCGGTCGGGAAGTCGAAGCGGCGCATCAGGAAGCCGATGCCGCCGATGACGTAGAGCAGCACGAGGTCGATGGGCGAGTTGGAGATGCCGTAGGTGCCGATCGTCGCGAAGACGAGGATGCCGGCATAGAGCAGCGGCGCTGGGATCGTCAGGATGCGCACCCAGAGCCCGATCAGCGGCAGGTTCAGCACCAGCAGCATGATGTTGCCGATGTAGAGGCTGGCAATGAGGCCCCACACCAGCTGCGGCTGCGACTGCAGCAGCATCGGCCCCGGGTTGATGCCGTAGCTCTGGAAGGCGGAGAGCATGATTGCCGCGGTCGCCGAGGTCGGCAGGCCGAGGGTGAGCATGGGCACGAGCACGCCGGCCGCCGAGGCGTTGTTGGCGGCCTCCGGGCCTGCGACGCCCTCGATGGCGCCGGTCGTGCCGAATTCCTCCGGCTTCTTCGAGAGGCGCTTCTCCATCCAGTAGGACAGGAAGGTCGGCACCTCGGCGCCGCCCGCCGGCATTGCGCCGATGGGGAAGCCGAGCGCCGTCCCGCGAAGCCAAGGCTTCCACGAGCGCGACCACTCCTCCCGCGTCATGTAGAGCGAGCCCTTGAGCGGGATGATCTCGTCCTTGCCGGAATAGCGCCGGGCCGCGACGTAGAACGTCTCGCCCACGGCGAACAGGCCCACCGCGACGACCACGACGTTGACGCCGTCGAGCAGTTCCTGCAGGCCGAAGGTGAAGCGCGCCTGCCCGGTCTGCAGGTCGATGCCGATGAGGCCGAGATAGATGCCGAACAGCAGGCTGGTGAGGCCGCGAACGGCGGACGACCCCAGCACGGCCGAGACGGTGACGAAGGCGAGCACCATCAGCGCGAAATACTCCGCCGGCCCGAAGCGCAGCGCGAAGTCGACGACGATGGGCGCCAGGAACGTAATGCCGATGGTGCCGATGGTGCCGGCGACGAAGGAGCCGATGGCCGAGGTGGCCAGCGCCGCGCCCGCGCGGCCCGAGCGCGCCATCTTGTTGCCCTCGAGCGCCGTGACGATGGTGGCGCTCTCGCCGGGGGTGTTCAGCAGGATCGAGGTCGTCGAGCCGCCGTACATCGCGCCGTAGTAGATGCCGGCGAACAGGATGAAGGCAGCCGTGGGGTCGACCTTGAACGTGATCGGCAGCAGCAGCGCGATGGTGAGCGCCGGCCCGAGGCCGGGCAGCACGCCGATGGCGGTGCCGAGCGTGGTGCCGAGCAGGCACCACAGCAGGTTCTGCGGCGTCAGGGCGACGGCGAAGCCGCCGGCGAGCTGGGAAAGGGTGTCCATCGCTCAGGCTCCCAGCAGCGTCTCGAACCAGCCGCCGCCGATGTTGACGCCGAGCGCCTTGGCGAAGCCGAAGAAGGACACGAGCGCGAACACGAACCCGATCGCCGCGTCGCGCAGCGGCCTGCGGCTGCCGAAGCCCCAGGAGACCAGCACGAAGAGGATGGTCGAGGCCAGCGTGAAGCCGAGCGACTGGATGAGGCCGACGTTGAGGACGAGGCCGGCCGTGACGAAGGCCACCGGAGGCCAGTCAATGGCCACCTCCTTCTCGTCCTCCGGCTGCCAGCCGCCGCGCAGCGCGAAGCCGAACAGGAAGGCCGCGAGGACCGCGAGGCCCGCGGCGGTCATGTAGGGGAAGACGGTGGGACCGACCTTCGCGTACATGGGCGAGACCGCCATGGTCGCGGTCTGCCACCAGACGAGGCCGGCGAAGCCGAGGAGCCCGAGGGAGATCAGCAGCTCTGGCCAGGCCAGGGACGGGCGCGGGGACTCTGACATGGCCGGGGGTCTCGCGGGCGGTCGTGCGGCGGCGACGGGCCGCCGGAAGCAGGAGGGCCGCCCCGTCGGGGCGGCCCTGGCCGTCGGGATCAGGCGAGGCCGAGATCCTTGAGGATGCCCTCGATGCGGTTCGTCTCCGTCTCGATGAACTTGCCGTAGGCGTCGCCGAAGAGCGGGATCGAGGTCCAGTCGCGCTTCACGCACTCCTCCTGCCAGGCCTTGCTGGCGGCGAGCTTCTCGGTGAGCGCGACCATCGCCTTGCGCTGGTCGTCCGTGACCCCGGGAGGGGCGAACACGCCGCGCCAGTTGAACAGCTCGACGTCGACGCCCTGCTCCTTCAGCGTCGGCACGTCGATGCCCGGCTGGCGCTTGTCGGCCGAGATCGCGATGGCGCGCAGCTTGCCCGCCTTCACCTGCTCGGCGAACTCGCCGTAGCCGGAGATGCCGGCCGCCACGTGGCCGCCGAGCAGCGCCGCCTGGGCGGGGCCGCCGCCGGCGAACGCGACGTAGCTGAGCTTGTTCGGCTGGACGCCCGCCGCCTGCCCGATGAGGCCGAGCAGGATGTGATCCGAACCGCCGGCCGAGCCGCCGGCCACCGGAACCTTGCCGGGATCGGCCTTGATGGCGGCGACGAGATCCTTGGCGTCCTTGATCGGCGAGTTGGCGGGCACCACGACGGCGAGGAACTCGCCCGTCAGGCGCGCCACCGGCACCGTCTGCGTCAGCTTGACCGGCGCCTTGTTGGCGATGATCGCCCCGACCATGACCATGCCGCCGACCATCAGCGCGTTCGGACGGCCCTTCCACTGGTTCAGGAACTGCGGCAGGCCGACCACGCCGCCGGCGCCGGGCACGTTCGTGACCTGGGCGGTGTTGATGAGCTTGTCGTTGCGCAGCACCTGCTCGATCGCGCGGGCGGTCTGGTCCCAGCCGCCGCCCGGCGCGGCCGGCACGAAGAGCTGGAGCTGGTCGATCGCCTGGGCGGCCGCCGGGCCGATCCCGAGCGCGAGCGCCGAGGTGCCGGCGAGCGACAGGTGGACGAAGTCACGTCTGCTGAGGGTCAATTTGTATCCTCCACGGTGATCCCCCCCGCCACCGCGAAGGTGACGGTCAGCCCGCCCCTCTTGGGGGGCGTGGCGAGTGCCCGCATCATGGAGTTGCGCCGAAACAATGTCAAAGTGGCCCGAAACCGGCTAAAAAAGCGGCGGTGCCGCTCGCGGTGCCCATTCCCGCCCCCTTCCCGGACAGGCCCCATGACCGACCTCAGCCACCCCGACCATCCCCTTGCCCGCATCGGCGCCCTCGGACTCACGCTGCCGCAGACGCCGGTGCCGGTGGCCAACTACGTTCCGTTCGTGATCGAGGGGTCGCTGCTGTTCCTGTCCGGCCAGGGCCCGCGCCGGCCCGAGGGCGGCTACTACACCGGCAAGGTCGGTTCTGACGTGAGCATCGAGGAGGCCTACGAGCACGCCCGGGTGACGGGCCTCCAGCTCATCGCCGTGATGCAGGCCGCGCTCGGCGACCTGCGGCGCGTCCGGCGCATCGTGAAGGTGCTCGGCATGGTCAACGGCGTGCCGGAGTTCGCCGACCAGCCGAAGGTGATCAACGGCTGCTCGGACCTGTTCGTCGAGGTGTTCGGCGACCGCGGACGCCATGCCCGCTCCGCCGTCGGCATGGGATCCCTGCCGAACGGCATCAGCGTCGAGATCGAGGCGATCGTCGCGATCGACTGACGGCGGGCCGATTCGCGGGCTCCGTGGCCCCGCCCGCGGGCGGGGTCACGGGGTGCGGAAGTTCAGTGCGGGCGGCGCGACGCCGGCGCCCCCTGCTCGCGCAGCCGCCGCACCTCCTCCATCAGCGACGAGATGGTGGCGTTCTGCCGCGCCACCGCGGTGGTCAGGGTGCCCAGCGCCGCCATCGTGGCCGTGAGCTGGCTGCCGAGCTGGGCCTGCTGGCGGGCCATGCGCCCCACGAGGTCGCGCATTTCGCGCTCGCCCGGCCCGCCCGAGCAGTCGGCAGAGAAGGGAGTCTCGGGGGCCTTGGCGGAACAGGCTGCACCGGTGTCGACGACGTAAGGCTTCGAGACCATGCGCAACTCCGACCTCCCCGACCGCACAGCTTGCGGTTGCTTCGTGCGACCGGGACTCTTGATGAATGGCAATGAACAGGTTCTTAACGGCAGGATGATTTTCACGCATGCCAGCCGTGAAATGACGCGAAGCGCGATGCGGGCTCGCGCTCCGTGACGAGGGCGTTCTCGGGCGCCGCCGGATCGGCACGGCCCAGGGCGACGCCGCACACGGTGACCTCCTCCTCCGCCAGCCCGAGCTGGTCAGCCACCACCGCGTGGAAGGGCGCGAACGCAGCCTGCGGGCAGGTATCGAGCCCGTGGGCCCGGGCGGCCGTCATGAGGTTGGCGAGGAACATGCCGTAATCGAGCCAGGAGCCGATCTCCAACCGTCGGTCGATCGTGAAGATCATGCCGACGGGGGCATCGAAGAAGCGGAAGTTGCGGCCATGCTGGGCGTGCATCTTCTGGTGCTCGCCGCGCGCGATCCCGAGCAGGTTGTAGAGGTCCCAGCCCACCTTGCGCCGCCGCGACTGGTAGGGCTCGAAGAAGCTCTCGGGGTAGTACCGCCACGTCGTGCCGGGCTTGAAGGCGGGATCGTCATGCGCGGCGCAGACCGCATCGCAGAAGCGGCGCAGCGGTTCGCCCGTCAGCACGTGCGCCTTCCAGGGCTGCATGTTCGTGCCGCTCGGCGCCCGCGCGGAGACGTCGAGAAGGTGCTCCACGAGGGCGCGGTCCACCGGATCCGGCAGGAAGGCGCGGATCGCGCGGCGGGACGTGATGGCCTCCTCCACCGCCGCGATGCGCTGCGTCTCGTCGATGACCCCGGTCATGTGCCTGCCTCTTCGTCTGGTCTGCTTGCGCGAGTGGCACGGACGGTCGCCGATGTCGAGCGTGCGCGGTGCTGCCGCAGGCCCTAGAGTGAGCCGATCCCCTGCCGTCGACGGAACCACGCCATGACCGACACCGTGACCCTGTTCCACGCGCCGAACACGCGCTCCAGCGGCGCCCGCACCCTCCTCGAGGAACTGGGCGTGCCCTACGACCTGCACGTGCTCGACATGAAGGCCGGGGAGCAGCGCGGCGCCGACTTCCTCGCCGTCAATCCCGTCGGCAAGGTTCCCGCCGTCCGCCACGGCGACGCCGTGGTCACTGAGCAGGTCGCCGTCTACATCTATCTCGCCGACCTCTACCCGCAGGCCGGCCTTGCGCCAGCGGTCGGCGACCCGCTGCGCGGCCCCTATCTCCGCTGGATCGCCATGTACGGCTCGAGCTTCGAGCCGGCCGTGATCGACCGCTCGCTCAAGCGAGAGCCGACGCCGTCCCAGATGAGCGTCTACGGCGACTTCGACACCCTGCTCGGCGTCATCGTGAAGCAGCTCTCCGCGGGGCCGTGGCTGTTCGGCGACCGTTTCACGGCCGCCGACGTGCTGTGGGGCTCGGCGCTGAGCTGGCTCACCGCCTTTCGCGCGATCCCGGAGCACCCGGCCATCGCCGCCTATGTCGAGCGTTTCTCTGCCCGGCCGGCTGTCCAGAAGGTCCGTGCGATGGACAAGGAACTCGCGGCGGCGCAGGAGGCGAAGGCCGCCGCCCGCGGCTGACGCTTCAGCGCGCGGGCTCCCGGGCGGCGCGGCTGCCGAACTGCAGGACGCTCGGCACGGATACGAGCAGCGCCACGCCGGCCAGCAGGAAGACGGCCGAGGCCATGTGCCGGTCGAGCAGCATGCCGTAGAGCGGCGGCGCCAGCAGCGCGCCGATGTCGAAGCCGGAGTAGACCACGCCGAACACCTTGCCCACCGCCTGCGGCGGGGCAGCGCGGCGCACCAGCACGTCGCGCGACGGCGTGGTCAGCCCCACGGCAGCGCCGGTCGCGGCCAGCAGCGCCACCGCCCCCCACACGGGCACGCCCGGCAGGGCGATGGCACTGCACAGCAGGCCGGCACCGACGATGCCCGCCGCGGCGACCCCGCGATGGTCGTGGGTGCGGTCGGCGAGCATGCCGCCGACGATGACGCCGCCCGCATTGCCCGCCTGGTACAGCGTCGCCGCCAGCGTCGCCGTGGCGAGGCTGGCATCGAAGCCCTCGACGAGCCCGGTGATGGCAAAGCCCTGGATGCCGGTGCCCGACAGCGACGACAGCAGGAAGTAGGCGAAGGCCAGCAGCACCACGGGCATGCCGAGCACCGCGCCGAAGGTGATGCCGCCGGGAGCGCCGCCATGCCCCGCCCGGGGCTGCGGCTGGGTGGCGATGACGGAGCGGCTCGCCGCCAGCACCCCGGCGACGCCGAGGCCGACGAGGCCCGTGACGACGAGCGAGGCCCGCCAGCCGGCGGCGCCGGCGACCGCCGCCGAGAGCAGCGGCGACAGCGCGAAGCCGATCGCGCCGCCCACCACATGCACCGCGAAGGCCCGCCCGAGCCGTGCCTGCGACACGCGATGGCTGAGGATGGTGAGGTCGGCCGGGTGGTAGACGGCGTTACCGAGCCCGGCGAGGCCGGCGAGCGGCAGCAACCAGAAGTAGCTCGGCGCGAAGCCCATGGCGGCGACGGAGCCGGCCTGCAGCACGACCCCGCCCACGAGAAGCCGGTGGGCGCCGAAGCGGTCCACCATGACGCCCGCGACGATCTGGCCGAGGCCCGAGCAGCCGTAGAAGACGGTGAGGATGAGGCCGAGCTCGACGAAGCTCACGCCGAGCTCGTCGCGCATGATCGGGAAGAGCGGCGCGAAGACGAGCTGCAGCAGGTGGCTGGTGAAATGCGCGAGGCCGACCGTGCCCATGACCCGCACGTCCAGCGCACGGGCGTCGGGCCTCGCGGCCGCGAGGGCGGGGTCGATGGCGCCGGTGCTCACGGATTGCAGTCCTCGGCGGGACCGGAGCGTCCCGAGATCGAAGGGATACAGGACGCCGGCGTCCCCGTCAGCACGCCAGACGGCACCCGGCCATGTGCTATCGTCATGTCCGGTGCGGAACGAACGCCCATCCGGCGGGTTCGGGCGGGACTTCCCCGCGCACCGGGAAGGGCTTAAGCGAAGCGGGCCAACAGCGACGGCAGACCGAATGACCACCACCAGCGCTCCCGGCACACCGCGCACGCCCTACGACAGGATCGGGGGCGAGGCAGGAGTCCGCGCCCTCACGCAGCGCTTCTACGCGCTGATGGACGAGCTGCCGGAGGCGGCCGCGTGCCGGGCGATCCACCCGCCGTCCCTCGCCGAGAGCCAGCAGAAGCTGTTCGAGTTCCTGACGGGCTGGCTGGGCGGCCCGCCGCTGTTCACCACCCGCCGGGGCCCGCCGATGCTGCGCGCCCGCCACCTCCATGCCCCGATCGGCAAGGAGGAGATCGAGGGCTGGCTGCTGTGCTTCACCACGGCATGGACCGAGACCGTGGAGGACGATGTCCTGACCGCCGCGATCATGCCCAAGGTCGAGGCGCTCGCGTGGCACATGGGCAACCGGCAGGACCCCTCCGGCAGCACCATTCCGCCCGTCGGCCACCCCTGAGGTCCTCCCCCCGGCTGTGGAGGGGGCGGCGCGGGCCGCTCCCCGCCGCGGCGCGGCATGCTAAGCCCGGCGCTCCCGTGGAGGATCGATTCGCCGCGCATGAGCACGCCCGCCAGAGAGGTCGTCCTGGGGTCCGGCCCCGGCGGTGCGCCCGCGCTCCTCGACCTCGAGGAACTGCTGGCGACGCGCCTGCTCGTGCAGGGCAACTCCGGCTCCGGCAAGTCCTACCTCCTGCGGCGCCTGCTGGAGCAGAGCGCCGGCTCCGTGCAGCAGGCCGTGATCGACCCGGAGGGTGACTTCACCACGCTGGCGGAGCGGTACGGCCATGTCGTGGTCGACGGGCTTCGTCCCGCTGCCGAGCTCGAGGCCATCGCCGAGCGGGTGCGCCGCCACCGCGTGTCCGTGGTGCTCGACCTCGAGGGGCTCGACGCCGAGGCGCAGATGAAGGCCGCCGCCGCCTTCCTCAACGGCCTCTTCGAGGTGGAGCGCGACCACTGGTATCCGATGCTCGTGGTCGTGGACGAGGCGCAGCTCTTCGCGCCGGGCGTCGCCGGCGAGGTCTCGGACGAGGCCCGCCGCGTTTCGCTCGGCGCCATGACCAACCTGATGTGCCGCGGCCGCAAGCGCGGCCTCGCGGGGGTCGTGGCCACCCAGCGCCTTGCCAAGCTCGCCAAGAACGTCGCGGCCGAGGCCTCGAACTTCCTCATGGGGCGGACCTTCCTCGACATCGACATGGCCCGCGCCGCCGACCTCCTCGGCCTCGAGAAGCGGCAGGCCGAAATGTTCCGCGACCTCGAGCGCGGCCGCTTCGTCGCCCTGGGCCCCGCCCTGTCGCGTCGGCCCGTGCCCGTCGCCATCGGCCCGGTGGAGACGCGCGAGCGCTCGACATCGCCGAAGCTCATGCCAATGCCCGAGGCCCCGGCGCCGGACGCGCAGGATCTCATCCTCGCCCCGGTGGTCGAGGAGGCGCCGCGCCGCCGCCCGCCCCCGCCGCCGCGGCCCATGGACGACATCATCGCCGAGGTGGCCCGGCCCGCGCCGCCCCTGCCCGACGCCCCGCCGATGCCGCCGCCCGAGGAGGTGGAGGCCATCGTCGCGCAGACGCTCGCCGAGATGGCGGAGGAGCCGGACACCGCCTTCCGTCCGGCCGGGCTGCTGTACCAGGACTTCCTCGTGCGCTGCCGAATCCGCCGGCTCCATTCGCCGCCGCTCGACCTCGCCGGCTTCCGCCGCCGCATGACGCTGGCACGCGCCGCCGAGGGACTGGGCGAGGCCGGCGAAGGATGGGACGCCGCCGTGGCGGCCTCGGCCGGGCTCGACGAGGACCTGCAGGCCGCCTACCTCGCAATCGCCCGGGCCGCGCTGGAAGGCGCCCCCTGCCCCACCGACGACGCGATCGCCGAGGCCTTCGGCAGCCACTCGCCCGGCCGCGGCCGGCGCGCCGTGGCGCAGCTGGAGCAGTACGGCCTCGTCGTCTGCCGCGCCGACATCCGCGGCCACCGCATCGCCGTCCTGCCCGACCTCGAGCGCGAGACCGCCCCGCAGGATGCGCGCGGCCGCGCCGCCGCCCCCCTGCACCCGCGCCGCCAGCGGCCGGGCGCAGCCCTCCACGCCCTGCGCCGCCCCAGCGTCGGCGAGCGCGCCGACGATTGACGCACTGCACGGCCGGCCCGGACCGCGGCCGCAGACGCCGGCGCGTGCTGGCCCAAGGCCTCGCAGGGCGGCTTCGCACAAGGGTCTCGAAGAACGGCCCGGACGTGACCCCGGCGGGACGGGGCGCCACCGCACCGGCCCCTCGGCCGACCATCTTGTCAAAGCCGCCCGGCTTCGCTAAATGACCGCCACCGCCGGCCACGCCAGCGTGCGGCCGCAAGGCCCGGTGGGGGATAGTTCAACGGTAGAACAGCGGACTCTGACTCCGTTAATCTTGGTTCGAATCCAGGTCCCCCAGCCAAGCCTTCAAAATCCACAGATCGACGGTTGCCGGCGCCCGGGCGACGAGCGCGAGGCCTGACGCGAAGGCGCTGTCTTGACGCCGGCTGCCACCTCGCGTTTTCGGCTCCGGACCGCTCCGCGGTGGTCATGTCCGCAAATCGTCGGACGCGTGAGAGGCACCGGGCATGCAGCACGTCCTCGACGGTCGCGACGCAGTTCCCTTGAAGGTTGCGACAACTAGCGCCCGGCCAGCTGCGGCGGCGAGCGTTGTGAGCGCGACCCACGGAACGCGTGAAAGGTAGGCTATCGGCGTTCAATGGCACCGGCGCGCCAGAACCGCCGAACCAAAATCGCGTCTGCCTGTCCCTCCGCGAATGCGCCGGGCGCGACGGCAAAGAATTCGTCCACGTCCGGCGGCCCCAGCGTCGGCTGCTCCAACTAAGTGCCGGGACAGTTCTTGCTGATTGTCGCCTTGCGGACCGCTTCCTGCTCTCCCTTCAACCGACCGATCTCCGGAGCGATATTGTCACCAGACATCGAAGACACTGGAAGTCCGATCAGGACCACGCCGACGATGTCGTTGGTCCTTGCCTTCTCCTGTTGGGCAGACGCCGTGGCGAGGGCCGCCGAAAGTCTTTGGCTTTCCTCACCCAGCTGCCTGCAGGACCAATTCTGATAGGTGACTTCGCTGACGTAAGACGGACCGATGCTATCGGGACTCTTGGCGCAGGCGCCCAACATGGTCGCCGCCAGCGTCAGAACGATCGCGTCCTTCCCCTTCCCCATTGTCCGAACCCTCCCCGTTGACGGGCCAGGTTCGCACATCCGATTCGATGGGGCCAAGAGCACGCCGAGGGCGTGGCCCCGTGCTCGAATGCCCCATTGGCGGTCATGTGCGAGATGGCACATGTTCGACGGCCGATCACCGGTTGAGTCCAACGGATGTGCAATCGCTGGAAGAGGCCTGACCGAGCGTCTCGTGGAGGAGCCATGATCAAGCTTGCGGCGTTCGTCCTTCTGACCCTTGGAGCCCTGGCTACGCCGGGTCTCGCGGATTCCCTGAAGCCGCTGCGGGTCGCCTACATCGTCAACGGGCCCGAGAAGTCCGTGTTTGAAGAGCAGTTCGAGCGGGGCATGAAGGAGCAGGGCTACACGGTCGGCTCAAACCTGCAGATCGTCTACTATCATCAACTGAGGCCCGACCATGACCTGAGCGAGGTCATGAAGTCGTTCGTGGACACCAGGGTCGACGCGATCTTCGTCTCGACCCGTGGCGGAGCCCTGGCGGCCAGGGCAGCGACGAAGTCCATCCCGATCATTTTCGGTGCGACGCGGGACGCCGTCCAGGACGGGCTCGTGGAGAACATTGCCCGGCCCGAGGCCAACGTCACCGGCCAATCGTTCCACGCGGGGGAGCTCTCGGCCAAGCGTGTCCAGTTCATGAGGGAGACGTTCCCGAACGCCCGCAGGTTCGGCGTCGTCTTCAATACCTACTACCCGTCCCAGATCCAGCTCGACGAGGCGGCGCGGGCGCAGAAGGCGCTGGGGATCGAGCTGGTCTTCAAGGGGATAGCGGTGCCGGAAGGACTTGATCAGGCGTTCGCAGAACTGAAGCGGGACGGCGTCGCCGCCATCTTCGTCGTGTCGGACGTCTCGACCATCACCAACCGCGTGAAGCTCGGCGAGGCTGCCCTGAAGCACGGCATGCCGATGATGATGTCCAACAAGCGGTACCTGACGGGCGGAGGGTTGATGAGCTACGGACCCGACATCAGCGAGGGCTTCTACCGCGCGGCCAGGCAGCTCGTCCGAGCCGCGAATGGAACGCCGGTGTCCGAGCTACCGGTGGAGAACCCGGTTCGCTTCGAACTCGTCATCGACATGCGCGCTGCAAAGTCGCTCGGCGTCGACATACCGTCGCGGCTGCTCGCGAGTGCAGATGATCTCGTGGAGTGAACAAGGAAGAACACGCCCCTCGTGAGCCGGCGTGCCTGCGTGCGGGTGCGGCTCGACAGGGCCGGCCGATCCCATCGGACCAAGGCGCGCTCAGCGCCCCGCGGGGCTCGGCACCACAGACGGCCGCAGGCTCCAGTTGAAAGGCGGTCCATTCTTGCATCACGTCACGCGAGCGTCGATGCTCCGGCGGCTATGGCGTCACTGGCCTGGGGGAAGCCGCCAATGGACCTTAGGCAGCTGAAATACTTCGTCGCAGTCGCGCGGAATGGCAGCTTCTCCAAGGCGTCGTTGCACCTGCACGTCTCGCAGCCGGCCATCTCGGAGCAAATCGCGGCGCTCGAGGTCGAGCTCGGGGTCAAGCTGTTCACCCGCCACAGCCGCGGCATCATGACGACCCCGCAGGGCCTGTCCTTTCTCGCACGCGCCGAGCAGGCCCTGGAACTTCTTGAGACTGCGAAGGAGGAGCTGGCCAGGGAGAACTCCGCCGCCAAGATTTCGGTCCGGCTCGGTTTGCCAACCACGATCACCGCGGCACTGGCCATCCCCCTCCTGGAGAAGAGCCGCCAGCAGCTTCCACGTGTCTCCCTGAAGATCGTCGAGGGCATGACGGGCCATCTGGAAGGATGGCTGGACAACGGCGACCTGGACCTCGCCGTGCTGTTCGGTCGACCGAGCGATCCGGCTGCCAGCCTCTCGCGGCGGTTCGGCTACGAGAAGCTGTACTTGATCGGACACGCGACACCGGCCGTCGAGCACCTCGACGCCGTCGAGTTCCAGGATCTGGTGCGGCTCCCCTTGATCCATTCCACGAGCGGCCACCAACTCCGGCAGCTGCTCGATCAGCGAGCCGCGGCACTCCGGGAACCCCTCAACCTCATCGCGGAAATCGACTCCCTGCCTCAGATCAAGAACCTGGTGTTTCAGGGGAGCGGTTTCACCATCCTGCCGAGAACGTCGCTCCTGCGCGACTGGATCGGCGGCCGGGTCAGATACTGGCCCATCGTGGATCCGGACTGCGTGCTGAGCCTGCATCTGCTGCCTTCGGCCAAGTTCCTTCGCCTTCCGGGATCCGCCGAAGTGGTCTCGACGATCGAGTCCCTCATGCGGATCCTGATCGAGCGGGGCGACTGGCTGACGCCCACGGAGCCGCGATCCGGCGAGGCATCGGCAAGTGCGATAAGCTAGGCCGATACCAGACGTCGGAACTCCGTATTTTTAAGCGCGGCCGCGCTCGGTCATCGTTCGTGCCAGCCCACGCAACCCCACGTGGAAAGGCCGTCGATGCTCCTTTCTGGCAAGACCATCCTTGTGACGGGCGCGGCAGCCCAGCGGGGCATCGGCAGGGCGGTTTGCCGCCTCGGCGCGCAACACGGCGCCGATGTCATCGCCCTCGACGTCGACGATGAAGGACTGACCAGCATCCGCAGCGAGCTTCCCGGGCTCAGGGACACCCTCCGCTGCGACCTTTCCGAGGAAGGTGACTGCCAGGCGGCGGCGGAACACGTCGCCGCGCTGGGTGGCTGCGATGCCCTCGTTCATTGCGCCGGCATCGCTGAACCGATGTTTCTCGCCGAACTCGACCGCGGTCGTTTCGACCGGATGATCGACGTGAACCTGTGGGGGACGCTTCAGATCTGCAGGGCGATCGCGCCCGGCATGGCTGCCCGCAGGTCCGGCTCGATCATCTGCCTGTCCTCCCTTGCAGCCCAGCGCGGCGGCGGCTTCGTCGGAGGCCTGCACTACACGGCCTCGAAGGCGGCCGTCCTGGGTGTCGTCAAGAGCCTCTCCCGCGAACTCGGGCCCAGCAACGTCCGGGTCAACGCCGTCTGCCCCGGGCTCGTCGACACGGACATGACGGCACCGTTCATGAGCCCCGACGTTCGGGCCCAACTCGCGAAGCAGGCCCTCCTCGGCCGCATGGCCACCGCAGAAGAGATTGCGGGCGTTTGCCTTTTCCTCGCTTCCGATCTTTCCGCCTACGTCACCGGAGCGACGATCGACGTCAACGGCGGCCTCCATATCCACTGAAACGGAGCATCCCCATGCCCTTCGCCGAAACCAACGGAATCAGAACGTACTACGATCGCTTCGGAAGCGGAGATCCGTTGGTCCTGATCGGCGGTTCGGTCTTCGGAAGGCGCAACTGGGCCATGGCCTGGGATGCGTTCAAGGCCGAGTTCGACGTGATCTCGTACGATCAGCGGGGATATGGACGCTCAGACCGTCCGCTGGAGCGGTACACGATGGACGTCTGGGTGGACGACATCGCGGCGCTGCTCGACGCGCTCGACATCCGGCGGGCGCACATCGCCGGCACGTCGATGGGCGCCATGGTGGCCCTCGCCTTCGCAGGCAAGTACCCCGAGCGCTGCCTGGGTGTGATCAGCGACTGTCCTTTGGTCAAACCCGACCGAATGCGCCGCATGATGTTCCAGACCTGGCGCGCCATGGCGCAGATCTTCGGCTGCGGCGACATCTTCGCGGACCATCTCGTCACCCAGGCCGTGAGCGCCGACCTCATCGACAGCGACCGTGCCGATGCCGTGATCGCCAACGTCCGGGACCTCATCACCCAGAACTCGGTCGAAACCGTCGTCCAGGCCTGCCTGATGATGGAGGAACTGGACCTGACGGAAACAGTGAAGGCCATCGAGTCACCCGTGCTGGTGATCGCCTCAACGCTCGACTACCTGACGCCCTGGCGAACCGCAGCATCCGGCGCCGGGTCAGAGTATCTTGTTCAGAACCTGAAGCGCTTTGAATTGAAGAAGTACGATGATGCAGGACACGCAGATCTTCTCGAGAAGAAGGAAATCACCATTCCACTGATCATCGATTTCCTGAAACGCGCATCGAAAGACATGAAATCCTGACTCACCGAGTCGTGAGAGCACCAGAACGGGAGGAGACCAACATGTCAAAGTGGATCGCTACGGCAGCTGCCATCGGTGGCTTCGCATTCCTCGGGGCTTCAACTGCGACCGCGCAGCAGTCGCTGTCCCTTCGCCTCGGCTCGGGACACCCGATGCAGGCCGTCGAGTACACGCAGGCAGCCCACAACTTCCTGGTGCCCGAATTGATCAAGCGGGCGAAGGAAAAGGGCATCACCCTGCGGATCCAGGAACTCCACGGGGGCACGGTCGCGAAGCTCACCGAGGTGTTCGAGGCCACCCGAGACGGTCTTCTCGACGTCGGCCTGTGGGCCTACGCCTTCGAGCCGACGGACGCCTTCCTCCAGAGCTTCAACTTCTACCTTCCCTTCAACTCGCCCGATCCGCTCAAGGTCACCCAGGCGAGCCGGAAGACGTTCGAGCAGTTCCCGCAGCTCACCAAGGTTTTCGAAGAAAAGCACAATCAGAAGTGGCTGGGCACGGCCTGCGTGGGCAACTACGGCCTCGGAACCAGCTTCGCCTGGGACAAGGTGGAGGATCTCAAGGGCAGGAAGATTGCCGGGGCCGGCGCCAACCTGAACTGGATCGTCGGCGCGACCCCCGTCGCGTCCAATCTGAACGAGGCCTACAACGCCATCCAGAGCGGCGTCTACGAAGGGTACATCATCTTCCCGGGGTCCTGGTACGGCTTCAAGCTGCATGAGGTCGGCAAGAACTTCATGAAGGTCGACTTCGGGTCGATGGCCATCCAGGCCGTGACGGTCAACCTGTCGACCTGGAACAAGATGTCGCCGGAGCTGCAACAGATCTTCATCGACGTCGTCAAGCAGTACGAGATCGAGACCGCCAAGATCTGCGAGAAGTTCAGCATCGACGGCGAGGCGCAACTGAAGAGCGCGAACGTCACGGTGAAGCAGCTCTCGGATGCCGAAAAGGCGAAGTGGTGCGAGTTGATCAAGACCTGGCCCAACTCGATGGCCCAGGAAGCCGTGAAGCGCGGCCAGCCGGGGCCTGAGGTCATGAACTTCTACATCAAGACCATCGAAGAGATGGGGCACAAGTTCCCCTGCAAGTACGAGATCACGGCCGCGAAGTAGCGGGCCCACCGACGGCGGCCGCTGCAGGCGTACCGGCCGCCGTCTCTCGTCCAGGGCATGCGGAGTTCACCATGAGAATGCTCGACGGCGTCCTCGACTGGATCGCTCGGACCATGAAGCTCGTCGCCGCCGTGTGGCTCTTCATGCTCTCGATCTTCATTCTGGTCGAAGTCCTCGCAAGGCTCGCCAACATCTCGATGGCCGGCCTCAAGGAAGTCATCGCCAATTCGATCGTGGTCATCGCCTTCCTGCAGCTCCCCTACACAGTGCGGATCGGCGGGATGCTGCGGGCGGAGATCATCGACGACTTCGTTCCCGCAACGGTTGCGATCTTTCTCAGGCGCCTCGCATTCGTTCTTGGAGCCCTGCTGTTTGCTGCCGTCGCCTACGCGGGTTGGACGCCGATGATGAGGGCCTGGGCGACAGGCGAGTACGAGGGCGAAGGCGGCTTCAGGGTCGTCACCTACCCGGTCCGCACGGCCATCGTAGTCTGCAGTGCCCTTGGTGCGCTGAACTTCCTGATGCTGGCCATCGGGGTTTCCCGGCCCGGCTCCGCCGAGAATTCACCGGCACATTGAAGCCTGCCTCCAGAACTCGAGTGGTACCATTCTGATGGACGGATACCTGTTCAGCCTCATCATGATCGGCGCGCTTCTCACGCTGGTCCTGCTCGGCATACACATCGTCACCGCCCTGGGGGTGGTCAGCTTCATCGGCATCGCCATCCTGATGGGCGGGCTCGATCCGGCGCTGAACCTGCTGTCGAACACCGCCTACGAGTCGATCCGCGACTACGTCTTCGCGGTCATCCCGCTCTTCGTCCTGATGGGCGAACTGGTCGCCCGCAGCGGGGCCGCCGGCGACCTGTACCAGATGGTCAACCGGGCCCTCGGCCGCATGCCGGGCCGGCTCGCCATCGCCACCGTCGGCGGCAACACGGTGTTCGGGGCTGTGACGGGCGTCAGCATCGCATCCGCCGCGACCTTCTCCCGCATCGCCTACCCGGCGATGGTGTCCCACGGCTACGACAAGGGCGTCTCGCTGGGCTCGATCGCCGGATCCGCCGCACTCGGCATGCTGATCCCGCCGAGCGTCCTCATGATCGTGTGGGGCGTGCTGACGGAGCTTTCGGTCGGCAAGCTCTTCATTGCCGGGATCCTGCCCGGGCTCGTCTTGACCGTGATGTACGGCTTCTTCCTGTACGCCTACGCTGTCCGGCGACCGGATTTGTTCGGCGGTACACGGGACAAGGGCGATGCGCTCCCGCGTCTGACCCGCGAGCAGGTGAGCGGATCCATCGGCGTTGCCGTCCTCATCGTGCTCGTCCTTGGCGGGATCTGGTTCGGGTTCTTCACGCCCACCGAAGCGGCGGGCATTGGAGCCCTGATGGCCCTGGCTCTCGCCCTGTACAAGGGGATGAGTTGGTCCCAGGTCGCGGACGCGGTGTGGCAGACGGGCCGGACCTCGGCGCCGATCCTGTTCCTGCTCATCATGGCGCAGCTCTACTCGCGCCTCCTCGCCTTCGGCGGAATAGTCGACAGCATTCACGACACCCTTCTTGGACTTGGTCTGGGTGCGTTCGGCGTCCTCGCCGTGATGTTCCTGATCTGGTTCATCCTCGGCATGTTCATCGACTCGGTGTCGACGATCCTGCTCACGGTGCCGATCTTCCATCCGATCGCCGTCGCGCTGGGGATCGATCCGATCGCCTTCGCGATCGTCGGCATCCTTGCGATCGAGGCCGGCCTCGTCACGCCGCCCTTCGGCATCAGCGTCTTCACGGTCAAGTCGACGATCAATGATCCTCAGGTTTCGCTCGGGGCCATTTTCAGGGCGGCGGTTCCCTACTGGATCATGCTGTTCCTTCTGGCCGTGCTCATCGTGCTCGTCCCCGGCATCGCGACCCTGCTGCCCAGCATGATGTGAGTTCTTCCAAGACCTTGTCGTTCACCACGCGCCACAGGAGAGAACCATGGCTGCCATCCCGCAAGGACGTATCGTCGACCTCACGCTGACGCTCGAGGACAACATGACGGCGCACAAGATGTTCCAGTCGCCGATCATCGTGCCTCACAAGCTCCACAGCGAAACGACGAGCTACAACCTGGGCGTGCCGGGCGATCCGATGACGTTCCAGACGAATTTCCTCAGCACGCTCGATCACGTCGGCACGCACGTGGATGCCTACATCCACATCAACCCGAAGGGTGCGAGCGTGGACGAGATGCCTCTCGACCTCTTCATGGGTACGGCGGTGTGTCTGGACCTGCGCCACATTCCGGACCTGGCGGACGTGGACGTCGGAGATCTGGAGGCGGCCGAGCGCGCCGCCGGCGTGAAGATCGACGGCAAGATCGTCCTGATGTGCTCGGGTCTGACCAAGAAGCACTATCCCGGCCGCGAGGCCTGCCAGACCAACTGGGGGCTGACTGCCAAGGCCACGCACTGGCTCGCGGACCGTGGGTCCAAGGCACATGGCGTCGAGGGCCCGTCGACCGACCGTCCGAACTGGGGAGAATTTCCGAGCCACCGGGTCTGCCGCGACCGTGGGATCTTCCACTGGGAGTGGCTCGTGAACCTCGAGGAACTCATCGGAAAGGGCGAGTTCTTCTTCTCCGGCGTTCCGCTGAAGATCAAGAAGGGCTCGGGTTCTCCGGTCCGCGCCTTCGCGATCGTCTGAACAGAGAGCAGCGCTGCGGCCGGTCTGTCCGGACCGGCCGCTCCCCTTTCTTGCTGGAGCGAAGTCATGTCCGATCTCAACTGGGCGTCCGCGCTGGACCTGCGAAAGCTCATCGAGACACGTCAAGTCTCCCCCGTGGAGGTCGTCGAGGCGTCGCTCGCGCGACTGGGCGCGGTCGAGGGAGACATCAACGCCTTCGTGGAAGTCACGCACGAGCAGGCCAGGGGAGCGGCACGCGAGGTCGAGAAACGGCTCATGGCGGGCGAACCGGTCGGCCGGATCGCGGGCCTGCCGCTTTCCGTCAAGGACCTGATCGCGGTCAAGGACGCACGGCTCACCTTCGGCTCGCGAGCCATGGCTGACAACGTCGCAAGCATTGACGCTCCCTCGGTGGCACGCGTGCGGCTCGACCAGGGGGCCATCATCGGAAAGACGACGACGAGCGAGTTCGGCTGCAAGGGTGTCGGCTCCTCGCCCCTGACCGGCATCACGCGGAACCCGTGGGATCTCTCGAAGACGCCCGGGGGGTCGAGTTGCGGGGCTGCGGCCAGCATCGCGGCGGGTGTCACACCGTTCGGGCTCGGGACCGATGGTGGCGGTTCGATCCGCCTCCCCTCCTCACTCACGGGACTGTTCGGCATCAAGGGGCATTTCGGGCGCGTCCCCGTGTTTCCCACCAGCGCAACGCCGACCTTGGCTCACGTTGGCCCGATGGCGCGGACCGTCAGGGATGCAGCCCTCCTGCTTCAGGTGATATCCGGCTACGATCCCCGAGACCCCGGCAGCGTGGCGCAGCCCGTCCCTGACTTCCTGGTCGAATGCGACATGTCCCCGAGAGGGCTGAGGCTCGCCTGGAGCCCGACCCTGGGGTACGCGAGGCCGGATCCCGAAGTCCTGTCCATCGTCGAGAATGCCGCCCGCGTGTTCGAAAGCTTCGGATGCGAGATCGAACTCGTCGAGCACGTCTTCGACGATCCCGTCGAACAGTTCATGGCCGAATTCTTCGCCGGCGCGGGAACGAGGCTTCGCAGCGTCCTGCTCGAGCGCCGGGAGCTCCTCGACCCGGCCGTGGCCAGGACGCTGGACAAGGCCCTGTCCCAGACGATGAACGGCTACTACGCGACCGTCTTTCAGCGCTACGACCTGCGCACCAAGCTCTGCGCCTTCTTCGAGAAGTATGACGCGCTCCTGACCCCGACGCTGCCGGTAGCGGCTTTCGATGCCGAGCGCGACTATCCGGCAGGGCTCGCAGACGACGACAACATCCTCGCCTGGATCTTCTACACCTATCCCTTCAACCTCACCGGGCTCCCTGCAGCCTCGATCCCCGCCGGCTTTACCGGAGCGAAGCTTCCGGTCGGCCTCCAGATCGTCGGGAAGCATCTCGGCGAGCACCTGATCTTCCGGCTCGCCGCCGCGTTCGAAGCAGCGCGGCCATGGGCGCATCACCGGCCGCCCATGACCTACGCCAACGGCAAGGGGAGCTGAGGCCATGGGAAGACTCGAAGGACGGGTGGCATTCGTCACCGGTGCCGGCTCCATCGGGCCGGGCTGGGGCAATGGCAAGGCCGCCGCGGTGCTGTTCGCACGCGAAGGCGCCAAGGTCGTCTGCTGTGACATCAACGCCGACGCTGCCGAAGAAACGGCTGCTCTGGTGAGACAGGAAGGCGCCGAAGCGCTCGCCATCCAGGGTGACGTGACGAACGCCGAGTCGGTCGAAGCGTCCGTGGTTCGGGCCGCCCGGCACTTCGGCTGGATCGACATTCTTCACAACAATGTCGGAACCCTCGAACTCGGCGGCCCCGTCGAAGCGTCCCTGGAAAGCTGGAACCGGGTGATGACCATCAACGTCACCAGCATGTTCCTGACCGCGAAATATGTCCTGCCGATCATGACGGCGAGACAATCCGGGGCGATCGTGAACGTGTCCTCGGTCGTGGCGATCACGTCGGTGGGTCCGCATTACATCTCGTACAGCTCCAGCAAGGCCGCGGTGAACCAGTTCACGCGGGCCATCGCGATCCAGTATGCGGGCCAGGGGATCCGGGCCAACGCGATCATGCCAGGGCTGATGCGGACGCCGATGGTGGAGAAGACGCTTGGTGCCGGCCTGCCGGCGGAAGAGATGGAAGCCATGATCCGGCGCCGTGACGCGGCTTGCCCCTCCGGCCGCATGGGCGACGCCTGGGACGTCGCGAAAGTGGCCCTGTTCCTGGCCTCGGACGATGCGGCCTATGTCACCGGACAGGTGATTGCCGTCGATGGCGGGCTGACCCTCAAGTCCGCGTCGTTCTGATCTGACCCGCTCTCCAACCCGGACGGATGAACCATGAAGGAATTCAAGGCCTGCGAAGTCACCATCGATGGGGCAGTCGCCACGGTGACCATTCTGGCCCCCGGCCGGTTGACCCGCGGAACCGCTGATCTGCATTGGGAACTTGGCGAAGCCTTCAGCATGCTTCGGGGCAACACCGACGTGCGCATCGTCATCCTGACGGGTCAGGACGGGCAGTTCTACAAGCCGCGGGAAAAGGAGTTCTATGAGAGCGAGGCCGCGCGCGCCTACCTCATGAACCCGAAGGGTGCATGGCAGACCTTTACCGGACTGATCCGCACCCACCAGGCCATGGCCGAACTCGAAAAGCCGATTATCGCCAAGGTGAACGGGCCGGCGATCGGCTTTGGCTCCAGTCTCGTGTTCGCTTGCGACCTCATCGTCGCCGTCGAGGATGCGCCCGTGGTGGACATGCACCTGGGCATGGGGGAAGTCCCGGAGGGTGGCCCCGCCTATGGCATCGTTCCGGGCGACGGAGGTGCGTCACTCGTCCCGCTCTTCATGACGCCCGCAATCGCCAAGGAATTCCTCATGTTGGCGAAGCGCTGGACTGCGGCCGAGCTCGCCGAACACAAGATCATCAACTACGCGGTGAAACCTGAAGCGCTTGACGCCAAGGTGGACGAACTCGTCACCCAGCTCCTGAAGCGTCCTTCCTATGCGCTCGCGTGGACGAAACGGGTCATCAACAGGCCGATCGTCGATCGCCTCAACATGACGCTCGACGCGGGTGCCGCCTACGAGATGATCAACTTCCTTCAGCTCGATCGCAGCAACTGGATTGACCCAAAGAGCTTGTGACGGAAGCGCCGTTCGCGCGCGCCGAACGGGCCGCGACGGGTGAAGGCGAGAGCAACGGCGAGTTGAGGCAGCACCCGCCCGGAAAAGGCGAAGCCCGCACCGCCCTCCCGGCCCCGGCGTCGCATTCCGTTCGCGGTCACGTGCCGATCATCCGCGGCACGAAGGCCACCACCGTGACCAGCAGGACCGCGTTGGCGGCCATCCCGATGACGTGCAGGCGGCGCAGGCGCTCGCCGGTGCCGGGGATGCCGGCGTCGCCGTCGGCGAGCGCGGCGTCCAGGCGGCGCAGCAGGAAGGACCGCCAGACGAGCGCAACCGCGGCGATGGCGGCGAGGACCTCGGCCTGCACCACATGACCCTCGACGGCGATGGCCGCGGCGCCGACCGCACTGATCGCGATGAGCGCGGCGAAGTAGCCGTAGAACTGGGTGCGCAGCAGCCAGCCGACCGGGTGCACATCGAGCTTCACCAGCAGGAAGGCGGGCGAGGCGATGAGCAGGTAGAACATCGGCAGGAGCAGCACGACCACCGCCACGAGGATCACGTGATTGGGCATGCGGTCTCCCTCGTCGTCCGGGCCGCCCGGACACTCTCCCGACCGCGCCCCCGGACCAGTCGCGATCCAAGCCGCACCTGACCGGAAGACGGCTCCGCTCCCGCCACGATGCGCGGGCGACGCCGCGCCGTCAAAGGGCGGACCCGCCAGGACAAGCCGGGCGCACCGGGCTGTTCCTGGGCCAGTCGACAGGGCTCCCTTCGCAGACCCGAAACACTGCGCGTCACACGCCGCGCCGGAACGGTAGGCACCCGGCCTCGCACGGCCGGACGGACACCGCTTTTCGATTCCCGGTCAGGGACTTCCTGACGCTTCCTGAATCAACCCGGCAGCCAGCCCTCGCCGGAATCGGTTCAGGAGCGTTCGCGCGCAACATCCTGTCGGCACACAGGAATACCGGCCCGCACGCCAGGGCGCACAGGACGCCCCTGCGTCTCTCAAGGCTCTGCCCCGCTCAGCGCATTAGGATGGGTTTGAGGGACACCCGCGCGACTGAACGGGTTGCAGGAGGCCCAGTCCTCGGCACTGTCGCCGCGGCGACCTCCCCTGGGTGAGGCGTCGCGCAGCGGGTATCGCGCACGACGCAGGCCGGTGAAGGAAGCGCGTGCCCCTTCCCGTCTTCACGGCTCCGGGCATTCCGATCATCCCGGTTGAATGAGGCGAGAACGGTCCGATCCGGCACACCCTAGGTGGCAAACCGTTAACCACGCCGCGCCCATCATGGTGAACGAGTTGCTGACGGAACCCGGGTCTCGAGCCCGCCGCCGGCGCGTGCGTGGTGTCAGTGTTGCAGGTGGGCGTTGTGTCGGGTGCGGGTGGCGTGAAGGCGTTCCGTTTGCGCGGAGCGGGGATCGGCGTGCGCCTCGTCGGCGTCCTCGTCGCAGGATTGGCCACCGCGGGGATCATCGCGGCGCTGAACGGATGGACGCCCGAGTTCCGTTCGCCGGATGAGGTCGTCGCCACACGCATCGTCCCGCCGGCGCCCCCCTCCCCACCGCCAGCGCTTGCTGCCGTCCCGCCCTCCATCATGCCTGCGGTCCCGCCGGATCGGCCGGCGGTGCAGGCCGATCCCGTCCTCGCCAGCCTCCTGACCGATCCCGTCGTGCTGGCCGCCCCCGGAGCGTCGGCCGCCTTCGCACCCGTCCTCGGCCCGCACTTCGTGCTGCGCGCCGGTTCGTCCGAGCCGGCGCCTGTCGAGCGGCCAGCGCCTCACCAGGCATCGCCGGAGGTGACTGCCAGCCTCGGCACGCCGGCAAACGAGCCGGTTGCTGCGCCGGTGCCGCCCGCACGCCCGCAGGTGATGGCGCGGACGAGGGCGAGTGGTTCTTCCGCGTCCGTCTCCGCTCGCCCGGTCACGGCCGCCGCGGCTCCGGCGACGGAAAGCGGCCCTGTCGGCCTGCTGCGTCGGCTGTTCGGGCCGTCCGAGGCCGAGAAGGGCCCGGCCCTCGCCTACGCGCCCTCCGACGATGGCGGCCTGCGCGGCATGCCGGGCCTGGCTCCGCCGGCACCGGCGCCGCAGCGCGACCGGCCGACCGGGACCACCGCCGTCTACGACATCAGCGCGAAGACCGTCACGATGCCGGACGGCCGCCGCCTCGAGGCGCATTCGGGCCTGGGCGAGCTGATGGATGACGTGCGCTCGGTGAAGGTGAAGAACCGCGGCGTCACGCCGCCGAACGTCTACACCCTGCGGATGCGGGAGCGGCTGTTCCACGGCGTCCGCGCGATCCGCCTGATCCCGGAGGACGAGCGCAAGATGCATGGCCGCGACGGCATGCTGGCGCACAGCTACATGCTGGGTCCGCGCGGCGATTCCAACGGCTGCGTGTCGTTCAGGGACTACGATGCCTTCCTCAACGCCTTCCTGAGGGGCGAGGTCACGCGGCTCGTGGTCGTGGAGAGCGCCAACGCAACGCTGGCCATGTCGACGCGCTGATGCAGCGGGTCACTTCCGAAGGCTCAGGATGTAGGCCGCCACGTCCGCCTGCTCGGCGGGCGAGAGGATCAGGTTCGGCATCGACGGGTGCGACGTACGCAGGAAGACCGTGACGGCGAGTTCCGTCGTGGACGGCAACGCCGCGATGGCCTCGAAGGTCGCTGCCATGCGGGGCAGGACGGAGGCGCCGTGGCAATCCATGCACGATTGATCGGCGATCCGCCGGCCCTGCACCGGGTCTCCGGCAGGCTGGGCCGAGAGGGGCGATGCGGCCAGCAGGCCGGCCACCGCGGCCGTGGCCATGCGGGCCGAGGGACGGCAGGCCAAGGGGTGACTGCGGAACATGGGGCCCTCCCGGCACGAGCGAGGTTCCCCTACAACGTCATGAGGACGGCGACGGACCGCAATACGCAGTGTCGCGCATGTGCCGGCGCGCCGGCACTGACGCGCGTCCCGGACGGACACCCGGTTAGTGCAGCTTGAGCCGGGGCCGGATGACCTGGTTGACGTGGCCGACGACGATGAGCGCGATCCCCTTCAGCCAGCCGTGGATGCCGATGAGGTGCATGCGGTAGAGCGAGATGTAGACCATCCGGGCGAGCCGCCCCTCGATGGCCATGCGCCCGCCCACGAGGTTGCCCATCAGGCTGCCGACGGTCGAGAAGCGGCTCAGCGACACCAGCGAGCCGCGGTCTTCGTAGACGAAAGGCTCCAGCGGCTTGTTGCCGATGAGCGCGAGGATGTTGCGGAATGCCGTCCACGCCATCTGGTGCGCTGCCTGCGCCCGCGGCGGGATGGGACGCTCGGCACCCTCGGGCTTGTAGAAGCAGCAGTCGCCGATGGCGAAGACGCGGTCGTCGAGGGTGGTCTGCAGGGTCGGCCGCACGACGAGCTGGTTGCTGCGGGTGACCTCGAGCCCGTCGAGGTCGCGCAGGAGGTCGGGCCCGCGGACGCCGGCGGCCCATACCTTGAGATCGGCGGGGATCTCCTCGCCAGCCGCCGTGACCATGGCCTCACGGGTGACCTTGGTGATCGCCGTTCCCGTCAGCACGCGCACGCCCAGCGCCTCCAGCTCCGCATGGGCGGCCTCGGCCAGCTTCTCCGGCAGCGCCGGCAGGATGCGCGGACCCGCCTCGACGAGCGTCACCTTGAGCCGGCTCTCGTCGAACACCTCGAGTCCGTAGTGCCGCAGCCCGGCAGCGGCATTGTAGAGCTCGGCCGCCAGTTCCACGCCCGTCGCCCCGCCGCCGACGATGGCGATGTTGACGTAGGCATCCTCCCGCGGGTCCTGGCTCATGACCCGCGAGACGCGCAGGCACTGGTTCAGCAGCTTCTGCCGGAAGCGGTCGGCCTGCTCCCGGTCGTCGAGGAAGATGCAGTGCTCGCGGGCTCCCGGCGTGCCGAAGTCGTTCGACACGGCGCCGACCGCCAGCACGAGGTAGTCGTAGCGGATGCGGTGGCGGGCCAGCACCTCCGTGCCGTCCTCGTCCACCACGGGCGCGATGACGACCTGGCGAGCGGCGCGGTCGATGGTCTCCAGAGAGCCGTAGAAGAAGCGGTAGCACCAGCGGAAGCCGTGGCTGCGGTAGCCGACCTCGTCCATGTTCGCGTCGAGGGAGCCGGCGGCCACCTCGTGCAGCAGCGGTTTCCAGATATGGGTCCGGTTGCGCTCGACGAGGATGACGTCGAAGTCGTCGCGCCCCAGCGCGTCGCCCAGCCGCCGCACGAGCTCGAGCCCGCCCGCGCCTCCCCCCACCACCACGATCTGGGTCTTCATCCCCGCCGCCTGCGTTGTTTCGCCGCATATTCTACGTAGCGAGCACGGAAATGGTTCAACTTCCGATCGGTTGAAACAGCCCGGCCCCCGTGTCGTCCTGCTGTCGTTTCAGCATGGATTTCTCAGGATGCGATCGTGGTTGGCCGGAATGGCCCTGGCGGCATGCTGCACGGCCGCACCGGCCCAGACGGCAGAACAGGCGTTCGCGATCAAGGCCATTGCCGATGCCTTGGCGCTGGTCCAGCAGTGTCCGGACTACCGGATGGACGTCGACCGCATGCTCGCGCTTTCCGCGACCTACCGGATCGGCCCCTCCAACAGCCACGCCATGCGCGCTGCGCGGTGGCAGGCCGCCGCCGACGCGGGACGCCTCGCGGGCCGGCGGACGGAAGCCTGCGAGACGGCCCGGCGGATGTTCGGCGAGACGGGGACCGAGGTTCCCGGCCTCCTGGTCGCCCGCTGACGGAGCAGGCGCCGGGCCTTGCATCGCCAGCCCGCGTACGGCAAGGCCGTGGCGGACGCGGCCACCGGGCCCGCGAAGCCCGGAGCAGGTCTTGGCCGGCGACACCCCCTCCCCGCATGCCCACCGTCCCTACGAGGACATTGCGGCCGTGCTCACCGGCACGCTGGTGGTTGCCGTCGGCATCACGCTGCTCGCGAAGGGCGGGTTGATCACCGGCGGCACGGCGGGGCTCGCGCTGCTGGCGGGCTACGCCACCGGAGCCCCCTTCTCCGTCGTCTTCTTCCTGCTGAACCTGCCGTTCTATGCGCTCTCGGTGGCGCGCATGGGGTGGACCCTGACGCTGCGCACGGTCATCGCGGTGACGCTGGTGTCGGCGTTCGCGCGGTTCGTGCCGCAGTGGATGACGGTGTCCGCCATCGATCCGCTCTTCGCCGCCGTCGCCGGCGGCACGCTGGCGGGGCTGGGGCTGCTGATCCTCTTTCGCCACCGCACGAGCCTCGGCGGCGTCAACATTCTCGCGCTCTACGCCCAGGAGCGGCACGGGTGGCGCGCGGGCAACGTGCAGTTGGGCATCGACGTCGCCATCCTCGCCGCGGCGGTCTGGATGGTGGGGCCGGAGCGCGGCGCGCTGTCGGCCCTGGCTGCGCTGATGCTGAACCTCGTGATCACCCTCAACCACCGTCCGGGGCGCTACACCGGGTTCAGCTGAGCGCCCGTCAGCGGCGAGCCGTGATGCTCTGGCCGTCGGCGGTGAAGAGGCGGAGCGCGCCGGTGGCGTCGATCTCGTAGCGGGTGACGGCCGAGAGCAGGGCGAAGTACGCCTGCTCCTGCTTCATCAGCGCCTCCGGGCACGCCATCTGGGTGGAGGCGAGCGGCGTGAAGCTGAGGTTCGCGTCATGCAGCGCGAAGCCCCCCATGAAGCGGTTGCAGGAGCCGCTGCCGGACACCGCGCCCTCCGCCGAGAAGGCGATGGTGGGACGCGACCTGTCGACGATGCCCTTTCCACCGATGTCCTCCACCACCCATGCAGCCTGGGTCAGGGCCTTCGGCGGCTCCGAATGGGCGCGCGCCGGGGCCATGGCCAGGACTGCTGCAAGAAGGACGAGGCCGAAGGGAAGGCGTCGCATCCCGATGCTCCAGGGTTCGCCTGCACGCCGTGATGGCGCGCAACGCCGGTCGGGGCGGCCCGCGGCCCTTGCGGGCCGGGGCGCCCCTCGGCCATCATGGAGAACCAAATCCGGGAGGGAATGCAATGGGTACGACGCGCCGCGACGTGTTGGCGGGCCTTGGCGTGACGACGGCAGCGCTGGCGCTGCCGGGGCGGGTGAAGGCGCAGACGCCCTGGGCGCCGACGAAGCCGATCCGCCTCGTGGTGGCCTATCCGGCCGGCGGACCCACCGATGTCATCGCCCGCGTCGTCGCGCAGGAAATCTCCGGCCCGCTCGGGCAGAACGTCGTCGTGGAGAACGTCGCGGGCGCGGCCGGCGCGCTCGGCACGCGGCAGGTCGCCAAGGCAGAGCCCGACGGGCACACCATCACGTTCGGCAACAACCAGACGCATGGCAACAACATGTTCATGCTGAAGGAGCCGGGCTACGACGCGGTGAAGGACTTCGCCCCGCTCGCCGGCACCGGCGCGTTCGAGCACGTGTTCGTCACGCGCAAGGACCTGCCCGTGAACGGCATCCAGGACGTCATCAAGCTGGCGAAGGAGAAGCCGGGCGAGCTCAACTACGGGTCGACGGGCCTCGGCTCGGGCTCGCACCTGTCCACCGAGCTCTTCATGGCCCGCACCGGCACGAAGATGACGCACGTCCCCTACCGCGGCGCGGCGCCGCTGGTGCAGGACATGATGGGCGGGCGGATCGACATCGCCAACTCGACGCTCTCCAGCGTCATCGCGCAGATCCAGTCCGGCGACCTGAAGGGCGTCGCCATCGGCAGCGCCCAGCGCAACCCGAAGTTGCCGAACGTCCCGACGCTGCAGGAGCAGGGCGTGATGGGCGCCGACGCCTCCTCGTGGACCGCCTTCTTCGCCCCGGCCGGCATTCCGCCGGCGGCCCGCGACCGCCTGTCGCGCGAGATCATCGCCGCGCTGAAGAAGCCGGAGACGCTGGCCGCGCTCGACAAGATCGGCTTCACCGTCCAGATCATCGAGCCCGACGCCTTCCGCGCCTACCAGGTGAAGGAGATCGAGGTCTGGACCGAGATCGCGAAGGCGGCAGGCATCAAGCCTGGCGAGTGAGCGGGCCGGCCTGATGCCGCGGCACCGTCCCGCGCTCGCCAGCGGAACGGTTGCTCTGGATCCCCTTCCCGGCGCTACGCGCCGCCGGGGATGACGGGTGGAGGGGGCGGCGCCTTCTTCCACACGCCGTGATGACGCTCCTTCGGCCCGACACCGGGCGTCATCCCCGGCCGCAGCGCCGAAGGCGCGCAGGGGGAAGGGAATCCAGCGACGACGCGGATCCCGCCCAGTGCGGACTGAAACAGTCTTGCGTCGCCGGATGCCGCCTCAGGCAGGCGGCCGGGCCTCCGGCGCCGTCGGGGTCCGGGCGGCGATGGCGGCCATGTCGGCCTCGGTCATCTGCTGCGTTCCGCCGCCGCAGGCCATGACCTTGGCGGGGATGGGCTTGGGACCCTCGTCCTCCATCTGCTCCTTGCCGCCGCCGCAGGCCATCGCCTCCGCGGCCGCCTGGCCCTTCTTCTTGCGGTTGTGCGTGGTCTGCCACTCCACCTGGTCGACGGGTGCGCGCTTGCGAGTGCGGTCGAAGTGGAAGTCCACCTTCTTCTTCGACTGCGGGCCCCAGTAGTCGACCTTGCCCAGGTCGTAGAACTTGCGCTCGAACCCGGCCTTGAGGAACGCCTTGAGGCAGCCGAGCAGGTAGCGCCGCCGGTCGCCGCTGCCGCTCCACGGGTAGGAGAACAGCGCCTTCTTCATGTAGAAGCGGCGGTAGTTGTTCATCACCCGGTCGAGCAGTTCGCCCCGGTCCATCGCCTCGGGCTTGATGATCGGCGTGACGAAGTTGTACTTCTCGTAGTCGAAGATCTCGACCCGGTCGCCGAGCTCCTTGAACAGGTCGGAGAACGGCCAGGGCGTGTACATCGCCCAGTTGGCGAGGTCCGGCTTCCAGTCGCACGCCATCTTGTACGTTTCTTCCAGCGTCTCGGCCGTCTCGTTCTCCAGCCCGACGATGAACTGCGCCTCGACGACGATGCCGGCCTCGCGCAGGAGGCGGATGGCTTTCTTGTTCTGCTCGATCGTCGTCTCCTTGTTGAAGAGATCGAGCTTCATCTGCGCCGCCGCCTCGGTGCCGAGCGACACGTGGATGAGGCCGGCCTTGCGGTAGAGCGGCAGCAGGTCCTCGTCTCGCAGAATGTCGGTGACGCGGGTGTTGATGCCCCACTGGATGCCGAGGTCGCGGCGGATCAGTTCCTCGCAGAAGGCGACGAACTTCTTCTTGTTGATGGTGGGTTCCTCGTCCGCGAGGATGAAGAAGCCGACGTCATGCTCCTTCACCAGCGTCTCGATCTCGTCGACGACGCTCTTGGGGTCGCGGATGCGGTAGTCGCGCCAGAACTTCCACTGCGAGCAGAAGCTGCAGGTGAAGGGGCACCCGCGCGCCATGTTGGGGATGGCGACGCGCTTGCCGAGCGGGATGTAGATGTATTTGTCCCACTCCAGCACGCTCCAGTCGGGCTTGAGCGCGTCGATGTTCTTGACGGTGGGCGCGGCGGGCGTCGCCACCACCTTGTCGCCCTCGAGATAGGCGATGCCGCGGATCTTGTCGCGCTGCGCGGGCCAGCGGCCCTCGTCGATGGCGCGGATCAGGTCGACGATGATGTCCTCGCCCTCCCCGCGCACGATCGCGTCGATCCACGGCGCCTCGGGCAGGACCTGGTTGTACATGAAGGTGGCGTGCACGCCGCCGAGCACGGTGATCGCCTGCGGCCGCACCTCGCGCACCATCTCCAGCACGCGCTCGGCCTTGTAGATGGAGGGCGTGATCGCGGTGGTGCCCACGACGTCGGGGGCCGCGTCGGCGATCATCCCCTTGAGGCGGTCGTCGTCGATGTCGTTGGTCATCGCGTCGATGAACTGGACATCGGGGAAGCCCGCCTGCTTCAGCGCCCCTGTCAGGTAGGCGACCCAGGCCGGCGGCCAGTTCCCGGCGATCTCCGCCCCGCCCGAGTGATAATTGGGGTGGATGAAGAGGATCCGCATGGGGGCCACCGTTCGTGGGAGGAGTGTCCACGACGATGGTGACGGCGACTGTCAACTTGCATTGACACAGGTCAATGTCCGGACGATGGAACGCTTCCGACGGTCCACCCGTCGAGATCCGGCTCCCGCCCGATGAGCGCCAGCCCCGCCGCGATCGACTCGAATTCGTCGCCCGAGACGGGGCGCTTGTCCCCGAACCGCTGCCGGAACAGCCGCCGGATGGCTGGGACGAAGGACGTGCCGCCGGTGAGGAACACCCGGTCGATCCCGTCCGGGCGCACCTGCGCGCGGGAGAGCGCCGCGTCGAGCGTGGCCTCCACCTGCGCCACGTCGTCGGCGATCCAGCTCTCGAACTCGGCACGGGTGACCCGGGCGCGGATGTCGATGCCGCCCTGCGCGAACACGAACTCGGCCGCCTCGCTCTGGGAGAGCTCCCTCTTGGCGGCCGAAACCGCCTGGTAGAGCGCGAAGCCGAGATCGTACTCGACGATCTCGATGAAGCGCTCCAGCGCCTCGCGCGCCACGGCGCTCTTCGCCAGCTGCCGCAGTTCCTTGAGGTCGCCGTTGGCCTTCATCATCGACAGCTGGTTCCAGCGCGCGAAGTTCGCGTAGAAGTGGCCGGGCACCGTCAGCGACTTGCCGAAGGACAGGTAGTCGGAGCCCTTGCCGAGCCGCGGCGAGACCACCCGGTCGAGGAAGCGGTAGTCGAACGTGTCGCCGGCGATGCCGATGCCGGCATGGCCCAGCGGCGTCGCCACCCGGCGACCGCCCTTGCGGCCGAAGCGCAGCACCGAGAAGTCCGTCGTGCCGCCTCCGAAGTCGGCGACGAGGATCGTCGCGTCGCCCTCCAGCGCCCGGGCATAGTGGAAGGCGGCGCCCACCGGTTCGTAGACGAAGGCGGGATCGTCCACGCCGAGGCGCGCCGTCGCTTCGCGGTAGCGCGCCATCGCCAGCCCCTCGTCGGGATTGCCGCCGGCAAAGCGCACCGGGCGTCCCATGACGACCCGCGCCCCCTCCGTGTCGAGGCCGCTGTGCCGGCGCACCGTGCCGAGGAAGGTCGCCATGAGCGCCGGGTAGTCCATGCGCTCGCCGAACACGATGGTGTCCTTGAACGACGCGCTGCCGGCGAAGGTCTTGAAGGACTGGATGAACCGCAGGTCCGTGACGGCGGTGAGGAAGGCGTCGACCGCCCACGGGCCACCGTCGAACCGCTTGGTGTTCACCCCGTCGATCCGCTCGTGCCACCAGCACAGGGCGGACATGAACGTGGTCATCTCCACGCCGCGGTGGTCGAACCGCACGACATGGGCGGGCCCATCGGGACCTGCCAGTGCCACGACGGTGTTGCTGGTCCCGAAGTCGATGCCGACCGAGACGCGCGAGGGGGACGACATGGCCAGGCTCCAGCGGGGGGACGCGGTGTCTACAGGAGGCGGCTGCAACACTCAAGCGACGGGCACCAGGCGCACGAGGTCGTGTCGACGGTCCCAAGCCCCCCGCCCCTGCCCCTCCCCACAAGGGGGAGGGGTTCCCGCGGCGGCAGACAGGTCGAGCCCGAGGCTTCGATGGCACGGGCGCGCTCGCCGCGCCCCCGCCCGAAGGAGGCTCCCTTCCCTCCCCCTTGTGGGGAGGGACCGAGGGTGGGGGCGGCGCCACCCGGCTCACCCGGTGACGAGAAGCGCCTCGACGACCCCCACCCCCTGCCCCTCCCCACGAGTGGGAGGGGTGAATCGCTCACAGGCCTGATGGCCGCCCCCTTTGCCCGCCACCGGGGCTCGCGCAAGGCATACGACGCCCCCGATATCCCCTTGCCAGCCGCCCCCGCGCCTCCCGATAGTGCGCGGCGGTACGCAGGGGGCGGGATGGAATGACGACACTGACGGCCGAGGAACAGGCGATCGCGGCGGGGTCCGCCGGCGAGGGCGCCGGCATGGCGATGCGCATCGTCGCCGAGAGCGCGCGGCTGATGGGCGCGCCGCGGCTGATCCCGGTGGCCTCGGCCCACATCGACGGGGCGCTCTACCACGGCGATTCCGGCACGCTCTTCGCCGAGGCGCTGGTGGCGGGCGGCGCCCGCGTCGCCGTACCCTCCAGCCTCAATGTCGGCGCCCTCGATCTCGTCGGCTGCTCGCGGGTCCGCCTGCCGCCGCACGAGCGGGACATGGCGAAGCGCATGATGGTCGCCTACGAGGCCATGGGCTGCGCGCCCACATGGACCTGCGCGCCCTACCAGGCCGGCCACCGGCCGGCGACCGGCACGGACGTCGCCTGGGGCGAGTCGAACGCCGTCGTCTTCTGCAATTCCGTGCTCGGCGCGCGCACCAATCGCTACGGCGACTTCCTCGACATCGCCTGCGCCATCGTCGGCCGCGCGCCGGACTACGGCCTCCACCGGCCCGAGAACCGCCGCGCCCGCTTCGTGGTCGACACCTCCGCCGTCAGCCCGGCGCTGAAATCGAGCGAGGCGTTCTGGCCGGTGCTGGGCACCTGGTACGGGCTCACCGCCGGCACCTCCGTCGGGGTCATCGACGGCCTCGCGGGCTTCGCCACCGAGGACCGCCTCAAGGCGCTGGGCGCGGCCTCGGCCTCGGCCGGGGGCGTCGGGCTGTTCCACATCGCCGGCGTGACGCCCGAGGCGCCCGACGTCCCCACTGCGGCCGGCGGCGACGCCTCGGCACTGGAGCGCATCGCCCTCACCGGCCCGATGCTGCGCGCCGCCTATGACCGGCTCTCCACCGACGGCACCGGTGCCGTCGACGCCGTCGCCATCGGCAGCCCCCACCTCTCCCGCGACGAGGTGGACGAACTGGCGCGGCTGCTCGCCGGGCGCAGGGTAACGATGCCCTTCTATGCCTGCACCGGCCGGCACGTGATCCGTTCCATCGAGGCCGACGGTGTCCGCGCCGCGCTGGAGGCGCAGGGCATCACCTTCGTCGCCGATACATGCGTGGTCGTGACGCCCATCCTCGACCGGACGTCGGGGGTGCTGATGACCAATTCGGGCAAGTTCGCCCACTACGCGCCCGGCAACACCGGGCTCGCCGCGCGCTACGGCTCGCTCGCGGACTGCGTGGAAAGCGCCGTGGCGGGCCGGCTCGTCAGGGAGGACACGCTGTGGGCGTGACGGCCATGGAGAACGGACCGGCCCCCGCCGGCACGCGCTACGAGGTGCTCGTCGCGGGCGACGCGCCCGGGCGCGGCTGCGTGCTGGCGCTCACCCACCCCATCAGCTTCTGGGGAGGGGTCGACCCGCGGACCGGCACCATCATCGACGCCCGCCACCCGCAGCGCGGCGAGGTGATCGCCGGGCGGGTGCTCGCGTTGCCGGGCACCATCGGCTCCTCCTCGGCGTCCGCGGTGCTGCTGGAACTCGTCCATGCCGGCCGTGCGCCGGCGGCGATCCTGATGACGGAGCCCGACGCCATCCTGCTGCTCGGCCTCGTGGTCGCCCGGCAGATGGGCTGGCCGATCCCCACGGCGCTTCGGATGCCGGTGGAGGCCCAGCGCGCGCTGGCGGGACGCACGGTCACCGTCGATCCCCGGGGCGTCGTGACGGCAGAGGACGGGGCCGGCTGAATCAGAACCTGAGCGCGTCGGGCCAACCGATTCATCCGGCGGCCCTTTCCGCGGACGCGGCGATGTCGCCCTCCCCTTCGCAGAACGCCGCTCCGCCGTTTAGGATCGCGCCCGGCGGACGAGTCGTCGCAGGCCGCAGCGCCGAACGGGCCGCGATCGGAACCTTCATCCCTCGACCTGGCAAAACGAACCCATGAACATCGTCGTCGTCGGCGCCGGCCTCGTCGGGCTCGCATCCGCCCATGCGCTGGCCCGCGAGGGGCACCAGGTCACGGTTCTCGATCGGGAAGGCCCCGCCGCGGGGGCCTCCCAGGGCAATGCGGGGTGGATCGCCCACACCGACATCGACCTCATCGCCTCGCCCAAGATGCTGCGGCAGGTGCCGGGCTTCCTGCTGGACCCGCTGGGGCCGCTGGCGATCCGCCCGAGCTATCTCCCCCGGCTGCTGCCCTGGCTCGCCCGGCTCATCGCCGCCTCGCGCCCGTCGCGGCTCGAACAGTCGGTCAAGGCGCTCGTCTCCTTGCAGGCGCAGGCCCTGCCGGCGTGGGACGCGCTGTCGGCCGAGCTCGGCATCGGGCGCCACATCCACCGGCGCGGAGGGCTGTTCGCCTACGTCGACGCCGGCGCCTTCGCCCGCAACCGGACGCATGTCGAGACACAGCGCGCGCTGGGCATCGCCGTCGACGAGATCGACGGCCACGCCGTGCGCCAGATGGAGCCGGGCCTGACCGACGCCATCGTCGGGGCGACGTTCTATCCCGACGCCGCCCACGTCTCGGACCCGCGGGACCTCACCATGGCCCTGTTCGAGGCCGCGCTGGCACGCGGGATCGCCTTCGAGCGGGCCGCGGTGACGGCGGTCGAGGCCGGCCCGCCGGTGACGCTGCGCCTCGCCGGCGGTGACCCGCTGACGGCTGACGCCGTCGTCGTGGCGGCCGGGGCATGGTCAAAGCCCCTCGCCGCCGGGCTCGGTGACGATGTCCCGCTCGACACGGAGCGCGGCTACAACGTCAGCTTTCCCGGCGCCACGTCGGTGCTGTCACGCCCCGTCGCCTTCCCGGGCTTCGGCTTCGTCGCCACACCTCTCGACAGCGGCCTGCGGGTCGGCGGCGCCGTGGAACTGGGCGGGCTCGAGCTGCCTCCGAACCACGAGCGCTCCCGCGCCCTTCATGCCCGCGCCCGCGGCTTCATCCGCGACCTGCCGGACTACGAGACCGGCACGCGGTGGATGGGCTTTCGCCCGTCGATCCCCGACTCGCTGCCCGTCATCGGCCGGTCGGCGGCGTCGCCGTCGGTGGTGCTCGCCTTCGGCCACGGGCACTACGGGCTCACCCAGTCGGCGGCGACAGGCGCGCTCGTCGCCGATATCATCGCCGGACGCTCCCCGGCGATCGACCTGGCGCCCTTCGCGCCCGGCCGCTTCGCCAGGGGCTGGTGACGTCCGCACCTGAATCAGTTTGGCAACACGAGACCGCAAGACCATGGCGACACACACTTTCTTCTGCGTCGACGGACACACCTGCGGCAATCCCGTGCGCCTCGTCGCCGGGGGCGGCCCGCCCCTCGTCGGCAGCACCATGGTCGAGAAGCGCGCGCACTTCCTCGCCGAATACGACTGGATCCGCACCGGCCTGTGCTTCGAGCCGCGCGGCCACGACATGATGTCGGGCGCCATCCTCTACCCGCCGACCCGTCCGGACTGCGACATCGCCTTCCTGTTCATCGAGACCTCCGGCTGCCTGCCCATGTGCGGGCATGGCACCATCGGCACGGTGACGATGGCGCTCGAGCGCGGCCTCGTGACGCCGCGCGAGAAGGGCGTTCTGCGCATCGACACGCCCGCCGGCCTCGTCGAGGCCCGCTACGTCGAGAAGGACGGCTTTGTCGAAAGCGTCCGCATCACCAACGTCGCCTCCTTCCTGCACTCCCGGCAGATCACCGCCGAGGTGGACGGGATCGGAGAACTGGTGGTGGACGTCGCCTATGGCGGCAACTTCTACGCCATTGTCGAGCCGCAGAAGAACTTCCCGGGGCTCGAGCACGTCGAACCGTCCGACATCCAGCGCTGGAGTCCCAAGGTCCGGGCCGCGTTCCGGGCGAAGTACGAGTTCGTCCATCCCGAGAACCCGGCCATCAACGGCCTCTCGCACGTGCTGTGGACAGGAACGCCGACGCAGCCCGACGCGCATGCCCGCAACGCCGTGTTCTACGGCGACAAGGCCATCGACCGCTCCCCCTGCGGGACGGGAACGTCGGCCCGCATGGCGCAGTGGGCGGCCCTGGGGAAGCTCGGCGTCGGCGACGCGTTCGTCCACGAGTCGATCATCGGCACCATGTTCAAGGGGCGGGTCGAGCGCGCGGCCAAGGTCGGCCCCTACGACGCCATCATTCCGTCCATCGAGGGGTGGGCGCGGATGACGGGCTACAACACCATCTTCATCGACGACCGCGACCCCCTCGCCCACGGCTTTCAGGTCAAGGACAGGACCTGAGTCCGCGCCGGGAGGCAGCCCTGCGCCAGCCGCAGCCCTGAGCGATCTGTCGCACAGGATTGCGCGAAGCGCCAGCTTTGCCGCAGATTCGACGAAACGTCGGCGTGGAAGTTGGGGGCGCGCAACAGGTTCCGCTTTTTGTCGGAAACGTGACGGGCCCCGATTGTGGGGCCTGAAACGGATTGGTAAGACTTGCCCCGGGCGGGAGGGTGCCGGAAGGCACGTGCCTTGCTTGCGTTGCATCACCGGCCGCTACAACGACGCCTAAGGCGCGCGCCGGCGAGAGAGGGGAGTGGCGTAAGTCATGGAAGTGTTTCTCCAGCAGCTCATCAACGGGCTGACGCTGGGATCGATCTACGGCCTCATCGCCATCGGCTACACGATGGTGTTCGGCATCATCGGCATGGTGAACTTCGCCCACGGCGACGTGTTCATGATCGGCGGCTTCATCGCGCTGATCCTGTTCATGGTCTTCACCGCCTGGATCGGCTTCGCCGTCATCCCCGCCCTGCTCCTCGTGCTCGTCTTCGGCATGGTGCTGACGGGCCTGTGGAACTGGAGCATCGAGCGTGTGGCCTACCGGCCCCTGCGCGGCTCCTTCCGCCTCGCCCCGCTGATCTCCGCCATCGGCGTCTCGATCTTCCTCGCCAACTTCGTCCAGGTCATCCAGGGCCCGCGCAACAAGCCGCTCCCGCCGATGATCCAGGGCAACTTCGTGCTGATGGGCGAAGGCTCGACCACCGTCGTGCTCGCCTACAAGCAGATCGTCATCGTCGTCGTCACGGCCCTCCTGCTGGCCGTGTTCTGGTGGCTGGTGCAGAAGACGCCGCTCGGCCGCGCCCAGCGCGCCTGCGAGCAGGACCGCAAGATGGCAGCCCTGCTCGGCATCGACGTCGACAAGACGATCTCGCTCACCTTCGTCATCGGCGCCGCGCTCGCCGCCGTCGCGGGCGTCATGTATCTGATGTACTATGGTGTCGTGAACTTCGCCGACGGCTTCGTCCCGGGCGTGAAGGCCTTCACCGCCGCGGTGCTCGGCGGCATCGGCTCGCTGCCCGGCGCCGTGCTCGGCGGGCTGCTGATCGGCCTCATCGAGACCATGTGGTCGGCCTATTTCACCATCGACTACAAGGACGTGGCGGCGTTCTCCATCCTCGCCATCACGCTGATCTTCCTGCCGACGGGCATCCTCGGCCGGCCCGAAGTCGAGAAGGTCTGACCATGGCGGCCACCACCCAATCGAGGGGCGCCGTGGCGCCCGACGGCACCGTCAACTGGTCCGTGGCGGTCAAGGACGCGGGCTTCGCCGCGCTCGTGATGCTCGGCCTCTGCTTCCCGATCGTCGCGCTGCAGACGGTCCAGAACATGGCGAACGAGCTCGTCCTCGAGCCGCGTCCGCTTCTGGTGCTCGTCATGTGCGCGGTCGTCTTCGTCGGACGGCTCGGCATCACCGCGCTGCAGGCCCGCAAGGCCTCCCGCCCTGCGCCGAAGGCGGTGACCGGCCCCGGCCGCTTCGATGCCCTGCGGCCCTACGTGGCCCCCGCCTGCCTCGGCTTCATCGCCGTGTACCCCATGCTGGCGCTGGCGATGGTGGGCCCGGGCGGGTCGATCAAGTGGATCGACAACTTCGGCATCCAGATCCTCATCTACATCATGCTGGGCTGGGGCCTGAACATCGTGGTGGGCCTCGCCGGCCTGCTCGACCTCGGCTACGTCGCCTTCTACGCGGTGGGCGCCTACTCCTACGCGCTCCTCGCCACCAAGGTGATCCCTGAGGTCTTCCCGGCCCTGGGGTTGTGGGCCTTCTGGGTCTGCCTGCCCGTCGCCGGCATCCTGGCGGCGATGTGGGGAATCCTGCTGGGCTTCCCGGTCCTGCGCCTGCGCGGCGACTACCTTGCCATCGTGACGCTTGCCTTCGGCGAAATCATCCGCCTCGTGCTGATCAACTGGGTGGACTTCTCGAACGGCTACGCCGGCATCTCGTCGATCCCGCGCCCGACCTTCTTCGGCATTCCGTTCAACGCGTCGGACACCGGTTTCGCGGCCGTCTTCGGGCTTGAATTCAGTCCGATCTACCGAACGATCTTTCTCTACTACGTGATCCTCTGCCTTGCCCTGCTCACCGCCTTCGTGACGGTGCGGCTGCGACGTCTGCCGGTCGGGCGCGCGTGGGAAGCGCTGCGCGAGGACGAGATCGCCTGCCGCTCGCTCGGCATCAACACCACGAACACGAAGCTGACGGCCTTCGCGCTGGGCGCCATGTTCGGCGGCTTCGCCGGCTGCTTCTTCGCCGCGCGCCAGGGTTTCATCTCGCCCGAGAGCTTCACCTTCATCGAGTCGGCGCAGGTCCTGGCCATCGTCGTCCTCGGCGGCACGGGCAGCCTCGTCGGCGTGGTCATCGCCTCGATCGCGCTGGTCGGCGGCTTCGAGATCCTGCGCGAACTCGACTTCCTCAAGCAGATTTTCGGCCAGAACTTCGACCCGACGCAGTACCGCACGCTGCTGTTCGGCCTCGCGATGGTGCTGATCATGCTCTGGAAGCCGCGCGGCCTCGTGTCGACGCGCGAGCCCACCGCCTTCCTCAAGGAGAGCAAGAGCGTCTCGGGCTCTCTGGTGAAGGAGGGGCACGGCTGATGACGACCTCCCTCCTCAAGGTCGAGCACCTGACGATGCGCTTCGGCGGCCTCGTTGCGGTCAACGACCTCTCCTTCGAGGCCCGCCGCGGCGAGATCACGGCTCTGATCGGCCCCAACGGCGCCGGCAAGACGACCGTCTTCAACTGCATCACCGGCTTCTACAAGCCGACGGAGGGCATGATCGGCCTCACGCACGCCGACGGCTCGACCTTCCTGCTGGAACGCCTCACCGACTTCCGGATCAACTGGAAGGCCAAGGTCGCCCGCACCTTCCAGAACATCCGCCTCTTCCAGGGCATGACGGTCCTGGAGAACCTCCTCGTCGCCCAGCACAACCCGCTGATGATCGCCTCCGGAATGACCTTCGGCGGCATCCTCGGGCTGAAGAGCTACAAGGACAATGAGCGCAAGGCGATGGACAAGGCCGTCTACTGGCTTGAGAAGACTGGCCTGATCGACCGCGCCGACGACGCCGCAGGCGACCTCCCCTACGGCGCGCAGCGCCGGCTCGAGATCGCCCGCGCGATGTGCACGGGCCCCGTGCTGCTGTGCCTCGACGAGCCTGCGGCGGGCCTCAATCCGAAGGAGAGCCTCGAGCTCAACGACCTCCTTCGCTCGATCCGCAAGGACCACGGCACCTCGATCCTGCTCATCGAGCACGACATGTCGGTGGTGATGCAGATCTCCGATCACGTGGTGGTGCTCGACTACGGCACCAAGATCGCCGACGGCACGCCGAAGGAGATCCAGAACGATCCGAAGGTCATTGCCGCCTATCTCGGCGTCGAGGACGAGGAGGTCGACGCGGTCGAGGCCGAGGTCGAGCACGTGGCCGAGGAAGTCAGCGCGGAGAACCGCCCGTGAGCGCCCCCACCGCCTCCGCTCCCGCCGCCACCGCCGCGCCGAAGGGCGAGCCCATGCTCGCCGTGCGCGGGGTGAAGACCTACTATGGCAACATCATCGCCCTGAAGGGCGTCGACATGGACGTCCACGAGGGCGAGATCGTCACGCTGATCGGCGCCAACGGCGCCGGCAAGTCGACGCTGATGATGACGATCTTCGGCAACCCGCGGGCGCGCGAGGGCCAGATCACCTTCAACGGCAACGACATCACGCAGATGCCGACGCACGAGATCGCGCGGCTGCGCATCTCCCAGTCGCCGGAAGGCCGCCGCGTGTTCCCGCGCATGACGGTCTACGAGAACCTCCAGATGGGCGCGTCGATCAACGGCTTCGCCCATTTCGAGGAGGACCTCGAGCGGATGTTCACGCTGTTCCCGCGCCTCAAGGAGCGCATCGGCCAGCGCGGCGGCACGCTGTCGGGCGGCGAGCAGCAGATGCTGGCCATCGCCCGCGCGCTGATGGCCCGGCCGCGGCTGCTGCTGCTGGACGAGCCCTCGCTGGGCCTCGCGCCGCTGATCGTCCGCCAGATCTTCGACGCCATCCGCGACCTCAACCGGAAGGAAGGCCTGACCGTCTTCCTCGTCGAGCAGAACGCCTACCACGCCCTCAAGCTCGCCCACCGCGGCTACGTGATGGTCAACGGACTCATCACGATGTCGGGGACCGGCCGCGAACTCCTCGCCGACCCGCAGGTGCGCGCCGCGTACCTGGAGGGCGGCCACCACTGACGGACCGACCGTGATGACCGGCATCCTCTACGAAGAACAGTCCATCTGGCTGTTCCTGCTCGTCTCGGTGGTGATGGGCGGCTCGGCCGCATGGGCGTCGGGCAAGTCGATCGCACTGACCTGGCGTCCCTACTGGCAGGTCATTCCCTACATGATGGTGCTGGGCCTGGCGGTCCGCTTCATCCACTTCGCCCTGTTCGAGGGCACCCTGCTCGCGCCGCAGTTCTACGTCGTCGACACGATCATCCTGATCGTGCTGGGAAGCCTCGGCTTCCGCTACAAGCGGACGGCGCAGATGACCACGCAATACCGCTGGCTCTACGAGCGCACGGGCCCGTTCAGCTGGAAGGAGCGCGCTCCTGGCGCTGCCTGAAAACGGCCTGAAATAGGCACTGAGCTTCAGCTTTTCGAGTGACTCGTACCGGAAAAAACGCAAGGATGCGGCCATCCGGTGGGAGGATCTCGAGATAACCGGGTCTCCACGGGGATCCATCGATCAGAGGGGAAATCTGATGAAGAAACTGCTGATGACGGGCGTCGCGCTGACCGCGATGGTCGCCCTGTCGGGCGCCGCCAGCGCCCAGATCAAGCTCGGCGTCGCCGGGCCGATCACGGGCCCGAACGCGGCCTTCGGCGCGCAGCTGAAGAACGGCGTCGAGCAGGCGGTCGAGGACATCAACGCCAAGGGCGGCGTGCTCGGCCAGAAGATCCAGGTGTTCGTCGGCGACGACGTCTCCGACCCCAAGCAGGGCGTGTCGGTCGCCAACAAGTTCGTCGGCGACGGCGTCAAGTGGGTCGTCGGCCACTTCAACTCTGGCGTCACCATGCCGGCCTCCGAGGTTTACCAGGAGAACGGCATCATCATGGTCACGCCGTCCGCCACGAACCCGAAGATCACCGAGCGCGGCATGTGGAACGTGTTCCGCACCTGCGGCCGTGACGACCAGCAGGGCGCGGTGGCCGCGGCCTACATCGCCGACAAGCTGAAGGGCAAGAAGGTCGCCGTCGTCCACGACAAGACGACCTACGGCCAGGGTCTCGCCGACGAGACCAAGAAGGCGATGAACGCCAAGGGCGTGAAGGAAGTCCTCTACGAGGGCATCAACACGGGCGAGAAGGACTACTCGGCGCTCGTCTCCAAGATCAAGACCTCGGGTGCCGAGGTCGTGTACTGGGGCGGCCTGCACACCGAGGGCGGCCTGATCGTGCGCCAGATGCGCGACCAGGGCGTGAAGGCGGTGCTGATGTCGGGTGACGGCATCACCTCCGACGAGTTCGCCACGATCGGCGGCCCCGGCGTCGAGGGCACGCTGATGACCTTCCCGCCGGACCCGCGCGGTCGTCCGGAGGCCAAGGACATCGTGAAGAAGTTCGAGGCGAAGAAGTTCAACCCCGAGGCGTACACGCTCTACAGCTACGCCGCGGTGCAGATCCTCGCCCAGGCCGCCGAGCTGGCCAAGTCGACGGATCCCAAGAAGATGGCCGAGGCCATGAAGGGCGGAAAGCCGTTCAAGACCGTGATCGGCGACATCTCCTACGACAAGAAGGGTGACATCACCCGTCCGGACTACACCATGTACGTCTGGAAGAAGCAGGGCGACAAGATCACCTACGTCGAGCAGAAGTAAGCTTCGGCTTCTTCAATCGGATGCTTCGGAAAGCGCCCCTCGCGGGGCGCTTTCTTTTTGGCGCAGGCTGACTGCGTCATCCCATCGCTCTGCCATGGCAAGACGTCGCGTGTTCATGGCGGCTTGCATTGGACGCATGCGAGATTTGACGAAGATCATTCAGCATCTTCATTCCCGCGTTGCGTAGCAATACTGAGCGATCTTTTGCAACGCCCGCGGTTACGCCACATGCGCTACAGTCGAATCACGATTCGCTGGGTCCGCATGACATGAGCCTGCAGGTCATCGTCCTCTCCGCCTCTCTCGCGGCCATCCTCTATATCGTGATGGAGGCGATCGGGCTGATCCGCGGGACCTGAGCGGGCGCCGCGCGGCGGGTCAGGCCGCCTCGGCCTCGTCGAGCCGGTCGCTGGGCGGCCGGCGCAGCAGCTCCTTGATCTCGACGGTGATTTCGGTGCCGTTGACCACCACGAGCCCGCGCGCGATCGGCATGTCGTTGGCGAGGATTTCGACTTCGTCGTCCTCGGCGGCGTCGAGCGCGATGACTGCGCCGCGGCCCATGCGAAGGAGCTGGTGGATGGGCATCCGTGCCCGCCCCAGCACGATGGAGATGTCGACGGCGATGGTCTCGAGGCCGGAGGACACTTGACGTTCCGCTGCACTGACGGTGAGTTGCGCCTGCGAGTCAGCACCGAACAGGGTTAATCGACCGTGAACGCCCGGGACGACCTCCCCATTCGCTGCCTCGCTGCGCCCGGGTCGCCGCCCGTGGCATGGCGCGTGAGCGATGCGCCCGTCGGCTATGAGGAGGCGGTCGCGGCGATGGAGGCGCGGGTCGCCGCCATCGCGGACGGCACGGCCGGGGAACTGGTCTGGCTCGTCGAGCACCCTCCGCTCTACACCGCCGGCACCTCCGCCCGCCCCGAGGATCTCGTCGAGGCGCGTTTTCCGGTGCACCAGACCGGGCGCGGCGGCCAGTTCACCTACCACGGCCCCGGCCAGCGGGTGGCCTACGTGATGCTCGACCTGCGTCGCCGCACGCCGGACGTGCGCGCCTTCGTCGCGGCCCTGGAAGCCTGGATCATCGGCACGCTGGCCGCCTTCAACGTGCGGGGCGAACGCCGCGAGGATCGCGTCGGCGTCTGGGTCCGCCGTCCGGAGAAGGCGGCGGGCACCGAGGACAAGATCGCCGCCATCGGCATCCGCGTGCGCCGCTGGGTCACGTTCCACGGCATCAGCCTGAACGTCGAGCCCGACCTCTCCCACTTCGGCGGCATCGTCCCCTGCGGCATCAGCGAGGCCCGATACGGGGTCACGAGCCTCGTCGACCTCGGGCTGCCCGTGACGATGCACGACGCCGACGTGGCCCTGCGTGCGGCCTTCGAGGACGTGTTCGGCCCCACCACCGACGAGCGGGCCAAGGACATCGCTCCGTGACCGGCGTCGCGCTCCACCGCGGCTGGACGCCGGGGCTGCTCGGGTGGATCGTGGCCGAGCACGGTCGCTACTACGAGACGCACTGGCGGCTCGGGCCGGTGTTCGAGGCCAAGGTGGCGCAGGGCCTCGGAGAACTCGTCGCCCGCCTGGACCCGACCCGCGACCTCCTCCTCGCCGCCCTGCTGGACGAGGCGGTGGTGGGCGCCATCGCCGTCGACGGCAGCGGACCGGAGGCTGCCACGCGCGGCGCACGCATCCGCTACTTCATCCTGTCGGACGCCGCCCGCGGGCGCGGCGTCGGGCGGCTGCTTCTCGGCGGGGCGATGGCCCACATCCGCGACGCCGGCTTCGACCGCGCCTGGCTCACCACCTTCGCCGGCCTCGATGCCGCCCGCCACCTCTACGAGCAGGCAGGCTTCCGGCTGGAGCACGAGGCGCTGGACACGAGCTGGGGCACGCCGCTGACGGAGCAGCGCTTCGTGTGGGGCGGCCGCTGAGAAGGGAACCGGCGCCGACCGTCGAGGTCGCACCGGCCCTGATCGAGCGCGCATCACCTCCCGGCATCTTGGCGAGCGGCACCGCTTCCCATTCGCCCCACCCGGGGGAGAAGGTGCCTCCGCGCGGCAGAGGCGGCTGAGAGGCCCGCCTAGATCGGCGCCTTGAACAGCGGCGTCCCCGGCTTGCGCGGTGCGGGCTCGCCGTGCTCGAGCTCGTAGAGGTACTCTGCCGGAAGGCCCCAGTCGCGGGCCGCCGCCAGCACGCCCTCGAGGTAGCCGGGCTTCGGCTTGCCGGGGCGCGACGAGCGGCCGACATAGACGAGCGCCCGCTTGGCGCCCCCGTCCAGGACCACCGGCTGGCTGATCTTGGTGTAGAGCCCGGTCGACAGGCTCTCGTAGCGGTCCAGCGCCGGGATGTCGGAGAGGGCGAGGTCCCACACGACGCCGTGCACGGTGCGGCGCGGGTCGCGCACCACGGTGGCGTAGCCGTCCGTGGAAATCAGGAACCGGTGGCGGGGCAGACGCGCGAGGCCGACGGCACGCGAGGCGGGGCACCGCTTCGCCATGGCGGCGCGGTCCATGTTGGAGCCGTAGGCGAAATAGAGCGGCATCGGGGACCCTGCCGGTGTGCGGTCAGTCGTCTCGCGGGGTGCGGAAGGTCCGGGTCGGGCCTGCCGCGCCTCCCCGCTCAGGCGAATTCCATGATCACCGCGTCCACCGCGAGGCTGTCGCCCTCCTTGGCGAAGAGCGCCTTCACGGTGGCGTCGCGCTCGGCGCGCAGCACGTTCTCCATCTTCATCGCCTCGACGATGCACAGCATCTCGCCGGCCTTGACCTCCTGCCCGACCTTCACGGCCACGGACTTGACGAGGCCCGGCATCGGGCAGAGCAGCTGCTTGCCGCTGTCGGCGACGGTCTTCTCCGGCATCAGCGCCACGAGCTCGGCCTCGCGCGCCGTGAAGACGCGGCAGGCGGCGGCGAAACCCATGTGCGCCAGCGCGACGCCATTGAGGATCGGGCGCACCTGCACGGCCACGGGGGTCCCGTCGATCGTGCCCTGCCACACGAGGTCTCCGGGGATCCAGTCCGAGGCGACGCGGTGGTGGTGGCCCTTGCCGAAGGCGACGAGTGTCGTGCCGCCCTCCTCCGTCACCTCGACCTCGTGGCGGGCGGCGCCGACCATCACGACGCGCTCACGCTCGAAGGTGAAGGAGCGCGCCGCCGGCAGCTGGTCGGAGATGCCGCGCTTGCGGCGGTTGAGCTTGTCGTCGATGGCCGCGGCGACGGCAGCGAAGACGTGGCCCGCCTCGCCTTCCGGCTCGGCCGGCTTGAACCCGTCCGGGAACTCCTCGGCGATGAAGCCCGTGGACAGCCGGCCCGACTTCCAGCGCTCGTGCGTCATCAGCGCCGAGAGGAACGGGATGTTGTGGCGGATGCCCTCGATCGAGAAGGCGTCGAGCGCGCGGGCCTGCGCGTCGATGGCCTCGATGCGCGTCGGCGCGTGCGTGACGAGCTTGGCGATCATCGGATCGTAGAAGATCGAGATCTCCCCGCCCTCGTAGACGCCGGTGTCGTTGCGCACCGTGATGCCATCGGCGACGCCCTCGGCCGGCGGCCGGTACTTCACCAGCCGCCCGGTGGAGGGCAGGAAGTTGCGCGTCGGGTCCTCGGCGTAGACGCGGCTCTCGACCGCCCAGCCGTTCAGCTTCACGTCGTCCTGCGTCATCGACAGCTTTTCGCCCGCCGCGACGCGGATCATCTGCTCCACGAGGTCGATGCCCGTGACGAGTTCCGTCACCGGGTGCTCCACCTGCAGGCGCGTGTTCATCTCGAGGAAGAAGAAGGAGCGGTCCTGCCCGGCCACGAACTCGACCGTGCCGGCCGAGTCGTACTTCACGGCCTTGGCGAGCGCGACGGCCTGCTCGCCCATCTTGCGGCGGGTGGCTTCGTCGAGGAGCGGCGACGGCGCCTCCTCGATCACCTTCTGGTTGCGGCGCTGGATGGAGCACTCGCGCTCGCCCAGGTAGACGACGTTGCCGTGCTTGTCGCCCAGCACCTGGATCTCGATGTGGCGCGGGTCCACGATGAACTTCTCGACGAACACGCGGTCGTCGCCGAAGGAGGACGCAGCCTCCGACTTCGCGCGGGCGAAGCCCTCCGCCACCTCGGACGCCGAGTAGGCGATGCGCATGCCCTTGCCTCCGCCGCCGGCGGACGCCTTGATCATGACGGGATAGCCGATCTCGTCGGCGATCTTCACCGCGTGCGCCGGGTCCTCGATGACGCCGAGGAATCCCGGGACGGTCGAGACCTTGGCCGCGTTCGCCGCCTTCTTCGATTCGATCTTGTCGCCCATCGCCTCGATGGCGCCGGGGTTCGGGCCGATGAAGACGATGCCGGCGGCCTCGAGCGCCTGCGGGAAGGCCGCGCGCTCGGAGAGGAAGCCGTAGCCGGGATGCACGGCCTGCGCACCGGTGCGCTTGCAGGCGTCCACGATGCGGTCGATCAGCAGGTAGGACTGTGCCGCGGGCGGCGGGCCGATGTGGACGGCCTCGTCGGCCATCTCGACGTGGAGAGCGTCGCGGTCGGCGTCGGAGAACACCGCCACCGTCCTGATGCCCATGCGCCGGGCGGTCTTGATCACGCGGCAGGCGATCTCGCCACGGTTGGCGATGAGGATCTTGTCGAACATGCCCTGACCCGGTCTGGAGTGCGGGAATTCAGGGCTTTCTAGGCGCTCCCGTCGGGAGCGTCCACTCATCGAAGGGCTGAGACGCGGCCGCTGTCCCGCGGCCACGCGTCGCCGGGGGTCAGGCCGCCTTCAGCGCCTCGGCCGCAGGGGTGGCGCCGCCGCCGAAGCGGTTCTCGGAGAGGGCGCGCATCAGCAGACGCTCGTCGACCTCCACCGCCTCGCTGACGAGGGAGGCGAGGAGCACGCCGACGAGGCGCTGCGGCGCGGAGCGGGGCTGTTCGAACTGGCCGAAGAGCCATTCCGTCTGCTCGCCCGTGACGCGGCCGGTGGGCCGGCATTCCCACACGAAGTGGGCGGTGAGCGTGTCCACGAAGAAGGTGCCGAAGGCATCGCAGAGGTTGGGCACGAGGCGCTCGACGCGCAGCAGAGCTTCCGCCTCCTCGGCGCCGATGCAGCCGCCCTCCTCCAGCGCCGCCTGCAGCTGCGCGACGTCGGCATCGGTGACCGACTGCTTCTCGATCAGCCTGATGACGAGGGTGGCGATGCGGTTCTGGGTCATGGCCTCGGCCTTTCCGTGCGCCCGCCCCGGTCGGGCGGTGTGGAGGCAGTCTCCGGCCACGCCCCTGAGTCACCGGTAAACCTCTGAAACCTAACGGCTGTTGACCTTAAGCGCCGGTCACTGGGCGTGGTTGACCTTGTCTGAACGGCAGGGTCCCCCGGGCTTGCGGACACGCAATCGGGCGCTTGCCGGCCTTTCGCCCGGCGCCCCCTCCCGCCATCTTCGGCGCCATGAGAGGGCGGCCCCGTCGGGCAGCCCCGGGAGAGATCGCCATGGCCATCAGCGCCGGACTGCACCATGTCACCGCGATCGCGGGCGACCCGCGCCGCAACCACGACTTCTACACCCGCGTCCTCGGGCTCCGCTTCGTCAAGAAGACCGTGAACTTCGACGATCCGGGCACCTACCACTTCTACTTCGGCGACACGGTCGGCTCGCCGGGCACCATCCTGACCTTCTTCCCGTGGGCCGACGCGGCTCCCGGCCGCATCGGCGCCGGAGAGACGCACGAGACGGCCTTCGCCGTTCCGGCGGGGGCGCTCGATTCATGGGAACTGCGCCTTGCGGAGCAGGGCGTCGATGCCGACACCGTGGCCGAGCGCTTCGGGCACCGCGTGCTGCGATTCCGTGACCCCGACGGCATGCGCCTTTCCCTCGTCGAGGGCGAGGCGGGGCAGGACGTCGTGCCGTGGGGCGGCGCGGCAGGCATCCAGGACGGGCAGGCGATCGCGGGCTTCGCCGGCGTCACCCTCGGCGTCGCCGACAGCGCCGGCACCGCCGCCGTCCTCACCGACGTGTTCGGCTGGACGCTCGTCGCGGTCGATGACGGCCGGCGGCGCTTCGCAGCCCCTGGCGCGAGCGCCGGACGGTTCGTTGACCTCGTCGCCGTCGATCCCGTCGCCGGGCGACTTGGCGCCGGCTCCGTGCACCACGTCGCGTTCCGCGCCCGCAACGACGCGGAGCAGGCCGAACTCGCGACCGCGCTGCGCGACACGCTGGGGCTGCGCGTCACCCCGCAGCAGGACCGCAACTACTTCCGCTCGGTCTACTTCCGCGAGCCGGGCGGCGTGCTGTTCGAGATCGCCACGGACGAGCCCGGCTTCGCCGTGGACGAGCCCGTCGGCGCGCTCGGCACCGGCCTGATGCTGCCGGCCCGCTACGAGGCGCACCGCGCCCGGATCGAGGCCGTCCTTCCCTCGCTCGGCTGACGGAGGCCGCCATGACCGCCACCCTCGACTTCGTGCATCGCTTCGAGCCCGCGCGGATCGCCGGCACGCCGCCGGTGCTGCTGCTGCACGGCACCGGCGGCGACGAGAGCGACCTCCTGCCCCTCGGGCGGGAGGTGGCGCCGGGCTCCGCGCTGCTCTCGCCGCGCGGCAAGGTGATGGAGGGGCCGATGCCGCGCTTCTTCCGTCGCCTGGCGGAGGGCGTGTTCGACACGCAGGACGTCATCCGCCGCGCGGCCGAACTCGCCGCCTTCATCGAGGCGGCCCGGGAGGCCTACGGGATCGGGAAGCCGATCGCGTTCGGCTTCTCGAACGGTGCCAACATCGCTTCCGCGCTGCTCCTGCGACACCCGCAGGCGCTGGCGGGAGCCGTGCTGATCCGCGGCCTCGCGCCGATCGAGCCGGACGGCCCGGTGGACCTCTCGGGAGTGCCGGTGCTGGTGCTCACCGGCACCGCCGACCCGATCAACCCGGTCGCCAAGGCGCAGCACCTCGTCGACCTCCTCGGCGCCGCGGGTGCAAGGGTCGAGCACGAGCTGGTGCCTGCCGGGCATGGCCTGACACGACGGGACCTCACGGTCGCGACGCAATGGCTCGCCCGGCAATGAAACGTTGACGCGGGCGCGCCGGGCGTGCTCCCTGCTCTGGAACGCTCCGGACAGGACATGCCTGCGCGCCTCGCCGTCTGCCTCACGCCCGACGCGAACTTCTTCCGGCCCGCGATCCTGACGGCCGCGAGCATCCTCGGGCAGGCGGACAGCGACGATCTCGACGTCCTCGTCCTCTGCGAGGAGGCGGACATCGCGCCGGAGTACGGCCGGCTGGACCGGGCCCTCCGCGACCGCATCCAGCTCCGCGTCGTCGACTGGAGCCGCCACGTCGCCGGCCTGCCCGTGCGGGGCCACTTCACCTCCGCAGTGAACCGGCGCCTCGCGCTGCACCGGATCCTGCCCGAGAACATCGACCGCTACGTGTCGCTCGACGCGGACATGCTGGTCGTCCGTCCCGGGCTCGCGGCGCTGGCCGGGCTCGACCTCGGCCGCATGCCCTTCGCCGCGGCCATCGACATGATCTTCCTGAAGGATCTCGAGGACGGTCCGCTCACCGCCGAGTTCCGCAGCTACCGCGCCCGGCTCGGCCTCGCGCCGGCCACGCCCTACTTCAACAACGGCTTCACGCTGGTGGACCGGCAGGTCTGGGACCGGCTCGACGTCGCCGGTGCCGCGACGGCCTTCCTCGCCGCCAACGCCCAGCGCTGCCCCTACCTCGAGCAGAGCGCGCTCAACGCGGTGGTGAACGGCCAGTTCGCGAAGCTCTCGCCGCGCTACAACTTCATGGGCGACTTCCAGCTGCTGGACCTGGAGCAGGAGGTCGACCCGATCGTCTTCCACTTCGTCAACCGGCCGAAGCCCTGGGAGGCCGGCTGGCGCGGCGACGGGCGGTTCGTCGACGCCTACCGTTCGTTCTTCCTGAAGTCGCCCTGGCCGGAGCTTGCGCCGCCCGCCGGTGGCTCGGCCTTCCGCCAGTCCATCGACGCGGAGGCGACACGCTTCCGCACGCGTCTCCTCGCGTTCCTGCGAGGACAGGCTTTCGCCGACGGCTGGCGCGCCCCGCCGGCCTGACCATCCCCGCGTTCCGCAAATCCGACGCGGCGTCCGTTTTGACAAACGGCAGCGCCTGCACTACGTGATCCCGCACGCGCAGCAACCGGGGCTTGCCATGTCCGCCGCCACCCTCGTCGCCGACAAGCTCTCCAGGCTCCTCGCGGAGCGGGGCGTGCTGCTGGCCGACGGCGCGACGGGCACGAACTACTTCGACATGGGGCTGGAATCCGGCGAGCCGCCGGAGGCGTGGCTCACCGAGCACCCTGACCGCGTCGAGCGCCTGCATGCGGACTTCATCGCCGCCGGCTCCGACATCGTGCTGACCAACAGCTTCGGCGCCAACGCCTTCCGCCTGAAGCTGCACGGCCTGCAGGACCGCACGCGCGAGCTGAACCGTCTCGCTGCCTCGATCGCCCGCCGCGCCGCCGACAAGGCCGGGCGCGAGGTCATCGTCGCCGGGTCGATGGGGCCGACGGGCGAGCTGTTCCAGCCGCTCGGCAAGCTGACCATGGAGGATGCCGTCGCGGCCTTCGCCGAACAGGCGCGCGGCCTCGCCGAGGGTGGCGTCGACGTCGCGTGGATCGAGACCATGTCGGCCCCGGAGGAACTCGAGGCCGCCGCCCGCGGCGCGCTCGAGGCCGGCCTGCCCTACGTCTTCACGGCGAGCTTCGATACCGCCGGCCGCACCATGATGGGCCTGACGCCCGAGGGCCTCGCCGAGCTCGCGGCCCGCCTGCCCGAGCCACCGGTCGCCTACGGCGCGAACTGCGGCATCGGCCCGGGCGATCTCGTCGCCTCCGTCCTGTCGATGAGCGCCGTTGCGCCGTCCGACGTCCTCGTCGCGAAGGGCAACTGCGGCATTCCCCAATGGGTGGGCGACAAGGTCCACTACGGCGGCACGCCGGACCTGATGGCCGAGTACGCCCGCCTCGCCCGCGCATCCGGCGCCCGCATTGTCGGCGGCTGCTGCGGCACTTCGCCCGGCCACATAGCGGCCATGCGACGGGCCCTCGACAGCGGCGTGGTGCCGGAGCGGCCGACCTTCGAGGCGGTCGAGGCGAGCCTCGGCCCGATCACGCGGCCCAAGGCGCAGGCCGGCGGCCGTGCCCGCTCGGGCCGTCGCGGCCGCGGCGGCGAGGCCGAGTGAGCTAGCCCAGCCGCCCCAGCGCCGGAAAGGTCTCCAGCAGCCAGAACGACATCGTCGTGAAGCTGCCGGTGAGGAAGGCCACGCCGGTCATCACCAGCAGCGCACCCATCGTCTTCTCGACGAGGCCCATGCGCTTGCGGAAGCGGCGCATGAAGCCGGTGAACGGTTCGAGCGCCAGCGCCGCCAGCAGGAACGGGATGCCGAGCCCGGCCGAGTAGGCCGAGAGCAGGATGGCCCCGCGCGCCACCGTGTCCTCCGAGCCGGCGACGGCGAGGATGGTGGCGAGGATCGGCCCGATGCAGGGCGTCCAGCCGAAGGCGAAGGCGAGCCCCATCACGTAGGCGCCCCACATGCCCACGGGCTTCTCCACCTGCACCCGCGCCTCGCGATAGAGGAACCGCATGCGGAAGATGCCGAGGAAGTGCAGGCCCATCAGCACGATGGCGACACCGGCGAGGAGCGACAGCGTGTCCATGTACTGCCGGATCAGCTGGCCCAGCACGGACGCCGTCGCACCGAGCATCACGAACACGGTCGAGAAGCCGAGCACGAAGAGAGCCGCCGCGATCAGCACGTCCCGGCGGGCCCGCTTCACGCCCCCGTCGGCGAACTCCTCGATGGTCGTGCCGGCGAGGAAGCACAGGTAGGGCGGCACCAGCGGCAGCACGCACGGCGACAGGAAGCTGAGGATGCCGGCAAACACGGCAGCGGTGAGGGTCACATCGGCCATGGCGTGGTTCTAATGTCTCGGCCCGGCATTGGATACCGCACAATCCCTCAACACTTTGCGACAGCGCACGCTGCCGACGCGCCGGCGGACGCTGCGCCAGAGGGCCTGTTTGCCGCGGCCGCGCCAACGAAAGGCGCGCTTCAACAGGCGAAAGGCGAGTGCTAAGAGGTGCGCCGACCGGTCCGGCCGTCGCGGGGGCGACGGGCGGATCATGACCCGGTGAACGAAAGGCTCTGCACGATGGCGAAGATCAAGGTGGCGAACCCCGTCGTCGAACTCGACGGCGACGAGATGACCCGGATCATCTGGCACTACATCCGCGACAAGCTGATCCACCCCTATCTCGACATCGACCTGCAGTACTTCGACCTCTCGGTCGAGAACCGCGACGCGACCAACGACCAGGTCACGGTCGACAGCGCCCACGCGATCAAGAAGGTCGGCGTCGGCGTGAAGTGCGCCACCATCACGCCGGACGAGGGCCGCGTGAAGGAGTTCAACCTGAAGGAGATGTGGAAGTCGCCCAACGGCACGATCCGCAACATCCTGGGCGGCGTGATCTTCCGCGAGCCGATTATCTGCCGCAACGTGCCGCGCCTCGTTCCGGGCTGGACGCAGCCCGTCGTGGTCGGGCGCCACGCCTTCGGCGACCAGTATCGCGCCACCGACTTCAAGGTGCCCGGCAAGGGCCGCCTGACGATCAAGTTCGAGGGCGACGACGGCACCGTCATCGAGAAGGAGGTGTTCAAGTTCCCGGACGCCGGCGTCGCGATGGCCATGTACAACCTCGACGAGTCGATCCGCGACTTCGCCCGGGCTTCGATGAACTACGGCCTGATGCGCAAGTACCCGGTCTACCTCTCGACGAAGAACACGATCCTCAAGGTCTATGACGGCCGCTTCAAGGACATCTTCGAGGAGGTCTACGAGAACGAGTTCAAGGCCAAGTTCAAGGCTGCCGGCATCATCTACGAGCACCGCCTGATCGACGACATGGTCGCCTCGGCGCTGAAGTGGTCGGGCGGCTACGTGTGGGCCTGCAAGAACTACGACGGCGACGTCCAGTCCGACACCGTGGCGCAGGGCTTCGGCTCGCTCGGCCTGATGACCTCGGTCCTGATGACGCCGGACGGACAGACCGTCGAGGCGGAGGCCGCGCACGGCACCGTCACGCGCCACTACCGGCAGCACCAGAAGGGCGAGGAGACGTCGACGAACTCGATCGCCTCGATCTTCGCCTGGACGCGCGGCCTCGCGCATCGTGCCAAGCTCGACGGCAACGCCGATCTCGCGAAGTTCGCCTCGACGCTGGAGAAGGTCTGCGTCGACACGGTCGAGTCCGGCTACATGACCAAGGACCTCGCCTTGCTCGTGGGCGCAGACCAGAAGTGGCTGTCGACGACCGGCTTCCTCGACAAGATCGACGAGAACCTGAAGAAGGCCATGGCCGCCTGAGCGGCGACCGCGGCAGGACATGTCCAGCGGGCCCGGCTCACGCCGGGCCCGTTTTCGTTCGACGCTGCGCCGGCGCTTGGCGGCTTGCGGGCTCCCGGTAAGATGACCGCGGGGGGCAGTCCGAACGGGGGGACGACCGATGACGAACCAGGACGACCGCACGCCGCTTCACACGGGCGGCTGCCAGTGCGGCGCCGTGCGCTACGCGATCTTCTGCGAGCCGACGAACCCGCACGTCTGCCATTGCCGCATGTGCCAGAAGCAGTTCGGTTCGTACTTTGCGCCCCTCGCAAGCGTCCCCCTCGCCCACTTCGCGTGGACCCGCGGGACGCCCGGCGTCTTCCGCTCCTCCGACGCCGCCGAGCGCGGCTTCTGCGCCTCCTGCGGCACGCCGCTCTTCTTCCGCTACGTGGACAAGGAGCGCATCGCCATCGCGCTCGGCAGCCTCGACGAGCCGCAACGCGTGACGCCGGCGAAGGCCTACGGACTGGAGGGCCGCATGCCCTGGCTCGACATCGTGCCCGGCCTTCCCGGCGAGACGACGGAGCAAGCCACGCCCGCCGACATGATGGCGCGCCTCGGCTCGCGCCAGCACCCGGACCATGACACCGAGACGTGGCCGCCTGCGCGCTGAGCGCCCTTGCGGTCGGCTTCAGTCGCCGGGCGGCGCGTCGGGATCCTTCGACGAGGGGCCGTAGTCGGGTGCCATCACGGTGGTCGTCCGCGTGGCGCGCGAATGCGCGACCTCGTGGATGCGCTGGGCGATGTCCGGCCGCTGCGCCATCAGCGACCGCAGGTCGCCCGAGTCCAGGACCAGCAGTTGTGTCCGCACGACCGCGCGCACGGTGGCATTGCGGCGCGCGTTGCGCAGCACGGCGATCTCGCCGAAGAACTGCCCCTCGCCGAGCAGGTGCTGGCGCCCGTGCGGGAGTTCGATCTCCACCTGCCCGGAGGCGATGAAATACATCGAGTGGCCGATCTCGCCCCGCCGCACGATGATCTCGCCGGGCTCTGCCGCGCGCGAGCGCAGGAGGCGCATGATCTGCGCCACCTCCTCCGCCGTGAGGTCTGCGAAGAGCGGCACCCGCGCGATCATGCCCCATGTCACCACGAACTCGCGACGGTGGATGACCTCGGCGAAGGCCGTCGCGATGATGCCGACCGGCAGCGCCAACATCACCAGGCCCATGATCGCGGTGAGCGACGCGACGACCTTGCCGAGCGGCGTGATGGGGACGACGTCGCCGTAGCCGACCGTGGTGAGCGTGATCATCGCCCACCACATGGCGTCGGGAATGGTGCCGAACTTCTCGGGCTGCGCGGTGCTTTCGGCGAGATGCATGAGCGAGGCGGCGGTGATCACCGCGCCCATGAGGATGACGAGGCAGGCCGCCAGCGCCCGCCGCTCCTCGTAGACGGCCTCGCCGAGGGAGCGCATGCCCGGCGAGTAGCGGGCGAGCTTCAGGAAGCGCAGCAGCCGCAGCACCACGAAGGCGCGCAGGTCCGCCTGCATGACCAGCCCCGCGTAGAAGGGCAGGATCGTCAGGATGTCGATGACGGCCCCGCCGGTGCGCAGGTAGGCCATCCGCGCCGCCAGCGGCGACATGTGGCGGTAGGGAGGGTAGTCCGCCGCCGACCACAGGCGCAGCGCGAACTCGGCGGTGAAGACGATGATGGAGAGGTACTCCACCACCGCGAAGCCGACCGGGAACCGGGCGTGCAGCGACGGCACCGACTCCAGGATCACCGCGAGGACGCTGACGATGATCGCGCCGACGAGCGCGTCGTGGACGAGACTCGCGACCCGGTCGCCGGGCTTCGCGAGTTCCATGATCTCGTAGACGCGGTGGCGGAGCCGCCGCCACCGACGGGACAGGTGCGAGGGATCGCCCGTCGTCACGACCCGCCGATCGCGGCCTCGATGGCCGACAGGGCTTCGGCGGCCTTGCCGCCGTCGGGCCCGCCAGCCTGAGCCATGTCCGGCCGTCCGCCGCCGCCCTTGCCGCCGAGCGCGGCGGAGCCGAGACGCACCAGATCGACCGCGTTGAAGCGATCCGTCAGGTCGGGCGTCACGCCGACCACCACGCCGGCCTTGCCGTCCTCGCCAACGCCGACGATCGCGACGATGCCCGACCCGAGCCGGGACTTGCCCTCGTCGGCGAGCCCCTTGAGGTCGCGCATGTCGATGCCGGTCACGGAGCGGGCAAGCAGCTTCACGCCGTTGAGCTCTCGCACGTCGTCCCCGCCCGAGCCTCCACCGCCCATGGCGAGCTTCTTGCGGGCGTCCGCAAGTTCGCGCTCCAGCCGGCGCCGCTCGTCGAGCAGGGCCGAAAGCCGCTCGCCGGCCTCGCTGGCAGGCGCCTTGATCAGCCCCGTCAGTTCCTTGAGCCGGCGGCTCTCCTCCACGAGATGCAGTCGCGCGCCCTCGCCCGACATCGCCTCGAGACGCCGCACGCCTGCCGCCACCGCGCCCTCGCCCACGATGGAGACGAGCCCGATGTCACCGGTCCGCGACACGTGCGTGCCGCCGCACAGTTCCACCGAATAGGGCGTTCCCGCGTTGTCGCCGCCGTCGTTCGTCCCCATCGAGACGACGCGCACCTCCTCGCCGTACTTCTCGCCGAAGAGGGCCCGTGCGCCCGAGGCGACCGCGTCGTCGACGCCCATGAGCCGGGTCACGACCGGACCGTTCTGCCGCACGACACGATTCACGATGGCCTCGACCCGCGACAGCTCCTCCTCGGAGATCGGCTTGGGATGCGAGAAGTCGAAGCGCAGGCGCTCCGGCGACACCAGAGAGCCCTTCTGCGCGACATGGTCTCCCAGCACCTGCCGCAGCGCCTCGTGCAGGAGATGCGTGGCCGAATGATTGGCACGGATGGCGGACCGGCGCTCTCCGTCGACCACCAACTCGACCGCGTCGCCGACCGAAAGCTTGCCGCTCTCGACCGTGATGGCATGCGCAAAGACGTCGCCGAGCTTTTTCTGCGTGTCCTCGACGCGGGCGAAAAGGTCCGGCCCCGTGATCCGCCCGGTGTCGCCGACCTGGCCGCCGGACTCGCCATAGAACGGCGTCTGGTTGAGCACGGCGAAGCCTTTCTCGCCCGCAGCGAGCGAACCGACGGGCTGTCCGTCCTTCAGAAGGGCGGTGACCACGCCCTCGGCCCGCTCCGTGTCGTAGCCGAGGAACTCGGTGGTGCCGGTCTTCTCGCGCAGCTGGAACCAGACGGCCTCGGTAGCCGCCTCGCCGGACCCGGCCCAGGCCGCGCGCGCCTTCTCCCGCTGGCGCTCCATGGCGGCGGCGAAGGCATCCGTGTCCACGCCGACCCCGCGGGCCCGCAGCGCATCCTGCGTCAGGTCGAGCGGGAAGCCGTAGGTGTCGTAAAGCGTGAAGGCGACCTCGCCCTTGAGGCTGTCGCCCGCGCCGAGCGCGCGGGTCTCCTCCTCGAGGATCGCGAGGCCCCGCTCCAGCGTCTTGCGGAAGCGGGTCTCCTCGAGACGCAGCGTCTCCGTGACGAGCGGCTCGGCCCGCACGAGCTCGGGATAGGCGTGCCCCATCTCGCGCACGAGGGCCGGCACCAGCCGCCACATGAGCGGGTCACGCGCGCCCAGCAGCTGCGCGTGCCGCATGGCGCGGCGCATGATCCGGCGCAGGACGTAGCCGCGGCCCTCGTTCGAGGGCAGCACCCCGTCGGCGACGAGGAAGGACGACGCCCGCAGGTGGTCGGCGATGACGCGGTGGCTCGCCTTCTGCGGGCTGTCCGGATCAACCCCCGTCGCCTCGGCGACGGCGCGGATCAGGCCGCGCATGAGATCGGTCTCGTAGTTGTCGTGCGTGCCCTGCAGCACCGCGGAGATGCGCTCGAGCCCCATGCCGGTGTCGATCGAGGGCTTGGGCAGCGTGATGCGCTCACCCGGGCCCAACTGCTCGAACTGCATGAAGACGAGGTTCCAGATCTCGATGAACCGGTCGCCGTCCGCGTCGGGAGAACCCGGGGGACCGCCCGGGATGTGGTCACCGTGGTCGTAGAAGATCTCGGAACAGGGACCGCATGGGCCTGTGTCGCCCATGGCCCAGAAATTGTCCGAGGTCGGGATGCGGACGATCTTGCTGTCCGGCAGGCCGGCGATCTTTTTCCAGAGCCCGTGCGCCTCGTCATCCTCGTGGTAGACCGTCACCATGAGACGGTCCTTCGGCAGGCCGAACTCGCGGGTCACGAGATTCCAGGCGAGCTCGATCGCGCGGTCCTTGAAGTAGTCGCCGAACGAGAAGTTGCCCAGCATCTCGAAGAAGGTGTGGTGGCGGGCCGTGTACCCGACATTGTCGAGGTCGTTGTGCTTGCCGCCCGCGCGCACGCACTTCTGCGACGTCGCCGCGGTCGAGTAAGGCCGCTTCTCGATGCCCGTGAAGACGTTCTTGAACTGCACCATCCCCGCATTGGTGAACATCAGCGTGGGGTCATTGCGCGGAACGAGCGGGCTCGAGGCCACGACCTCGTGGCCGTTGCGGGCAAAGTAGTCGAGAAAGGTGGAACGGATCTCGTTGACGCCACTCATCAGGCCGGCACTCGCTCGCGACAGCGGGGGCCGCGGCGCCGGAAAGCCCCGCGCCGCGCCCCCTCGGGGACGGAATGAGGCTTTGTAGTGGTGCGGGTCCGGGAAGTCGAGACGTTGCAGATGGTTGGGCGGGCCTTTCGCCCCAAGAGCGCCCGCCACGACCCTGCGCCGGGGCGCCGGGGCGCGTAAGGCCCGGTCGGCCGCCGCGTGCAGGGCTCACCCGGTGGTCAGTTGCGCATGGCGCCAGCGTCGAGCCGTTGTCGAAGGCCGTTGACAAGAACGGCGGGCCGAGGCCCGCCGTCAAAACGCTGCCGACCGAATGGCCTCGCCTCAGGCCTCTCCCTCGTCGAGGTCCTCGGCGGAGGGATTGATGTTGTCGAGGATCCTGTCGGCAAGGAGGCCGGCATTCTGGCGGATCTGCGCCTCGATACGGTTGGCGATGTCGGGGTTCTGCTTGAGGAAGCCCTTGGCGTTCTCGCGGCCCTGCCCAAGACGCTGGCTGTCGTAGGAAAACCACGCGCCCGACTTCTCGACGATGCCGGCCTTGACGCCGAGGTCGATGAGTTCGCCCGTCTTCGAGACGCCCTCGCCGTACATGATGTCGAACTCGACCTGCTTGAATGGCGGCGCAACCTTGTTCTTCACCACCTTCACGCGCGTCGTGTTTCCAATGACCTCCTCGCGGTCCTTGATGGACCCGACGCGGCGGATGTCGAGACGGACGGAGGCGTAGAACTTCAACGCGTTGCCGCCGGTGGTCGTCTCCGGCGAACCGTACATCACACCGATCTTCATGCGGATCTGGTTGATGAAGATGACCATCGTGTTCGAGCGGGAGATCGACGCCGTCAACTTGCGCAGCGCCTGGCTCATCAGGCGCGCCTGGAGGCCCGGCTGCACCTCGCCCATTTCACCCTCGATCTCGGCCCGCGGCACGAGGGCTGCCACCGAGTCGATGACGAGCACGTCGATGGCGCCGGAGCGGACCAGCGTGTCGGCGATTTCCAGCGCCTGCTCGCCCGTGTCGGGCTGGGAGATCAGCAGGTCCTCGAGGTTCACGCCCAGCTTGCGGGCATAGACCGGGTCGAGCGCGTGCTCGGCGTCGATGAAGCCGCACACGCCGCCCTTCTTCTGCGCCTCGGCCACCGTGTGCAGCGCCAGCGTGGTCTTGCCCGACGACTCCGGCCCGTAGATCTCGATGATCCGGCCCCGCGGCAGCCCGCCGACGCCGAGAGCGATGTCGAGACCGAGCGAGCCCGTCGACACCGTCTCGATCTCGACCGCCTTCTCGTTCTTGCCGAGACGCATGATCGAGCCCTTGCCGAAGGCGCGCTCGATCTGGGAGAGCGCGGCGTCCAGGGCCTTGGCCTTGTCCATGGATTGTCCTTCGACGAGTCGGAGCGTGGGTTGGGACATCGAACGGGGGTCCTTATGGCAGGGGTCGGAGCGAAGCTCAACACGGGATTGCCATGAGGATGGTCACGCTTTGTTCCGCCTGGCAAGTTCTTTTTTTGTTCACGCTTCACGGGTAGTCACGTCGCTGAAAAGACCAGAGAAATTCAAACCGGCTTCGTCCCGGCGATGCGCTGCAATGTAGAGTTGCGCGAACGTCCGGTCGAGTACGCGGGACGGACCAGACGTCCCGCACCGGCCGCGTCGATTCGGGAGGTCGAGCCGGCAGCCTCTGCTCAGCCCAGCGCGCCCTTCACCGCCTCGATCAGCTGCTTCAGCGTGAAGGGCTTGGGCAGGAAGGCGAACTCCTCGCCCTCCGGCAGGTTCTTGCTGAAGGCTTCCTCGGCATAGCCCGAGACGAAGATGATCTTGGCCTTCGTACCCCCGCGGCGCAGCTCGCCCAGCAGCGTCGGCCCGTCCATCTCCGGCATCACCACGTCGGACACGATCAGGTCGATAGGCCCTTCGTGCTCCGCCACGACCCGCAGGGCTTCGACGCCGGAGGCGGCCTCGAGCACCGTGTAGCCGCGCTGCTGCAGGGCCCGCGCACCGAAGGCCCGCACGGCGTCCTCGTCCTCCACGAGGAGCACCGTGCCGTTGCCGGTCATGTCGCGCGTCGGCGGGGCAGCCGGCACCGTGGGCTCGGCCTTGCCGCCCGCTGGGGCAGCCGGCGGCTGGGCCGGGGCCTCGGGTTCCTGCGCCTCGCCGGCGTAGCGCGGCAGGTAGATGCGGAAGGTCGTGCCCTTCCCGACCTCGCTGTCGCAGAAGATGAACCCTTCCACCTGCTTGACGAACCCGTAGACCATCGAGAGGCCGAGGCCCGTCCCCTTCCCCACCTCCTTGGTGGTGAAGAACGGCTGGAAGATCTTGTCGATGATCTCCGGAGGGATGCCGGAACCGGTGTCCTTCACCTCCACGAGCACGTAGTCGGCCGCGGGCATGGGCTCCTCGCCCAGCGCCTCGGCCTCGGCCGCGGTCACGTTCGCGGTGCGCAGCGTGATCTTGCCGCCCTCGGGCATGGCGTCGCGCGCGTTCACGGCGAGGTTGATGATCACCTGCTCGAACTGGGTGAGGTCGGTCTTCACGGGCCACAGGTCGCGACCGTGCCGGACGTCGAGCTCGATGCGCTCGCCGATCAGCTTCTTGATCAGCAGGGAGAGTTCCGAGAGCACCTCGCCGAAGTCGAGCACCTGCGGACGCAGGGTCTGCCGCCGGGAGAAGGCCAGCAGCTGACGCACCAGCCCCGCCGCGCGGTTGGCGTTGTGCTTGATCTGCATGATGTCCTGGAACGCCGGGTCCGTCGGCCGGTGGTTCACGAGCAGCAGGTCGGCATAGCCGATGATGCCCTGCAGGACGTTGTTGAAGTCGTGCGCCACGCCGCCCGCGAGCTCGCCCACGGCCTGCATCTTCTGCGCCTGGGCGAACTGGGCCTCGAGCGCTCGCTGGTCGGTGGTGTCGAGTGCGTAGACGATGGCAGCCTCGCCCTCGTCCTGGTTCTCGACGGTCGAAACGAAGAACCGCGCCCAGCGGTTGCCCTCGCTGGCTAGCGCCAGTTCCACGGGCGCGATCTCGCCCCGGCCGGACGCGGCGGCGGCGATCGCCTGCGCCAGTGCCTCCCGGTCGCGATCCGGCACGACGGCGAGAATGGAGCGCGGCTCGGCGGCGTCCGTGCCCTTGAAGACGGCCCCGAACAGCCGGGCGAACGGCCCGTTTGTGCGCGCGATCCGCCCGTGCCGGTTGACGGTGGCGATGGCCAAGGGGGTGTTGTTGAAGAAGCGCGCGAAGCGAACCTCCGCCGCCCGCTGGCCCTCGGCGACGTCCTCACCGGCCGAACGGTTGAGGACGAGGGTGCGCGAGGCGCCCGGCGTGCCGTCGTAGCCGTAGGCGACGCGATGGAAGAGCCGGACCGGCAGGGATTCCCCGGTGCGTCGCCGCAGGTCGAGGTCGAGAATCTCGGTGCGGACCTCCCCCGCCCCGCCAGAAACGGCCGAGAGCAGCGCCGCGCCGTCGCCGGGCACGATCTCCTTGAGCCGCAGGCCGCCGGAGCCGAACTGGGCGAGGTCGTAGTCGAGCCAGCCCGCCAGCGTGGCGTTCATGTAGACCACCTCGCCCGTCGCATCGAGCGAAAGGAACCCGGCCGGGGCGTGGTCGAGATAGTCGATGGCGTGCTGGAGCTCCTGGAAGATGTTCTCCTGGCGCTCGCGGTCGCGCGTGATGTCCGTCACCGTCCACAGCGTCGCCCGCCGCCCGCCCTCCGGCTCGATGGGACGCACCTTGACGCGGTACCATGCTGCACCCTCCACCCCGCCGAGCGGCGGCGAGAGACGCACCTCCTCCGTCGCGGCCCGGCTCTCGCGCGCGGCCTGGGCGAGGCGGTACACGGCCTCCGACACGTCCGGCGCGCCGGTGAAGAGCCGCTCCACGGTGGGCAGGTTCTCCAGCGACCGCGCGCCGGCGAAGCGCAGGTACGCATCGTTGGCGTAGGGCACGCGCCCGTCGGCATCCACGACGACCAGCCCCTCGGTGGCGGAATCAGCGACGGCCTTGGTGATGTCGTTGCCGGCGGCGCGACCGGCGAACTCGATGATCCCGACCGCTCCGGCGAACAGCGCGAACACCCCAACGACGGCCAGCAGGGCAAGCAGCCCGATGATGAGCGGCTGTGCCTTCTCGCTCGCCAGCAGCGACACGGCGATGGCCGCGCCCACGAGGACGCCGGCCAGCACGATGAGCATGCCGGCATGCCCCGCTCGGGGCGGGCGGCCCGCGGCGCGGGCGGACGTCTCGGCCGGGATGTCGTCCACGGGGCTCCTGGTCATCCTCGTTGGGTCCGCGGCGGTCACGCCAGCCTCCTGCGCAGCCGCATCACGTAGCCGATCACTTCCGCAACGGCCTTGTAGTGCTCGACCGGGATCTCCTGGTCGATGTCGACCGAAGCGTAGAGTGCACGCGCCAGTGGCGGGTTTTCGACCACCGGTACCTCGTTTTCCTCCGCAACGGCGCGGATTCGCAAGGCCAGCGCGTCCTGTCCCTTGGCAATGCACAGGGGAGCGGCCATCCCGCTCTCGTACTGGAGCGCGACGGCGAAGTGGGTCGGGTTCATTACCACGACCGTGGCCTTGGGCACCCGGGCCATCATGCGGCGCCGCGAGGCCTGGGCGCGCAGCTGGCGCAGCTTCGCCTTGATCTCGGGATTTCCTTCGGTCTCCTTGAACTCCTCCTTGAGTTCGCGCCGGGTCATCATCTGCCGCTTGAACCACGTCATGCGCTGGTAGAGGTAATCGCCGCCGGCCACGAACGCGAAGATCACCAGCACCGTGCCAAGCAGCTTCAGGCTCTCCGCCTGGGTGAACGGCAGCAGCGCCTTCACGTCGAGCAGCACCAGCGATTCCAGCCGCTCGCGCTCCGGCCACAGCGCCACGAACATGGCGGCCCCGACGAGCCCGATCTTGAACAGCCCCTTCAGGAACTGGACCAGCGCCTCCTTGCCGAAGATGCGCTTGAACCCCTCGATCGGCGAGATCCGCGCCAGCTTGAAGCCGATCTGTTCCGTGGTGATGCGCGGCGGGTTCTGCAGGATGTTTCCCAGGATGCCCGCCGCCATCAGGATGAGCATGGGCACCGCGATGGCGCCGAGCGCGGCGAGGATCGCATTCTCGCCGAAACGGGCGAGCCCGGGCCCGTCCGTCGGGATCATGTGGGCATTGCCCAGCATGCCCCTTAGGCTCGTCGTCAGCATCTGGGCCGACGAACCGCCCGCGAACATCAGCGCCAGCGTGCCCCCGCCGAGCACGAACCACGTGCTGATCTCGAGACTTCGGGGGACGTCGCCTCTCTCCGCCGCCTGCTCGAGGCGCCGGCCTGTCGGCTGTTCGGTATGGTCTTCCCTGTCGGTATCCTCCGCCACGGATCAGCCCCCCGTGAACGGGCGCAGGAGGTCCGCGACCTCGCGCAGGAACACCGTCATCATCAGCCCGACGACGGCGAACAGGATCATGAAGCCGACGATGATGGTCGCCGGCACGCCGATGAAGAACACCTGGATCGCGGGCATCAGGCGCGACAGCACGCCGAGCCCCAGGTTGAACACGATGCCGAACACGATGAACGGTGCGGCCATCTGAACCGCGACGCCGAAGCCGGACGCCATCGTGGTCAGCGCCAGCCTCGCCGCGTCGCCAGTGGGCGGCACGTAGCCGGGCGGCAGCACGGAGTAGCTGCCGCGGATCGCAGCCAGCACCACGTGATGCGCGTCGGTGGCGAAGATCAGCGCGATGCCGAGCAGCGTCAGGAAGTTGCCCAGCGCCGCCGCCTGCCCGCCCTGGGAGGGGTCGACCGTCTCGGCGAAGGCGAGGCCCAGCGACTGGGAGACGTAGTTGCCCGCCGTCTGCAGGCTGGCGACGACCAGCCGCGCCGTGAGGCCGATCATCAGGCCGATGGCCAGTTCCAGCAGCAGGATGCCGACGATGACCTGCGGAGTGAGCGCGTTGACAGGCAGCAGCGGCTGCACGATCGGCGTCATGGCCAGCGTCAGGAAGAGCGCCAGAGCCAGGCGCCCGCGGACCGGCATGAACCGCTCGCCCACGCCCGGCATCAGCATCATCAGCGTGCCGACGCGCGCGAAGACCAGCATGAACAGGGCTGCGGTCTGCGGGCCGAGGGTGAAGGTCATGCGCCGGCGGTGGTCCAGGGCCGCGGCTGACGGCGGGTACAGGCGCGGCCGGACCGGCACCCCCGCGGCCCACCCGCTGACCGGTGCGCCGATGGCGGACATTCTAGACGCCCGTGGCGATTCGCGAGGCGATCCGCGTCATGTAGGCGGCGAGCGCGTCGCCCATGAAGGGCAGGAGAAGCAGCATCGCGAGCCCGACGATGATGATCTTCGGCACGAAGACCACCGTCTGCTCCTGCACCTGGGTGAGGGCCTGGATCAGCGAGATCACGACGCCGATGGCAAGCGCGATCAGCATCAGCGGGCTCGCCACCTTGAGGAAGGTGATGATGCCGTCGCGGGCGACGTCGAGCAGCTCGGGCCCGGTCATTCGGTCATCCTCACACCGGCATCCTCATGATTTCCTCGTAGGCGGCGATGACGCGGTCGCGCACGGCGACGAGGGTCTCCAGCGCCGATTCCGACTCGGCGATGGCGGTCACGACGTCGACCATGTCGGCCTTGCCCTGCGCGGCCGCGGAGGCCTGCGCGTCTGCGGCCTTTCCGGCCTGCACGGCCGAGTCGAGGACCTGGCTCAGGGTGTCCGAGAAGCTCTGCCCGCCGGATGCGCCGGCCGCGCCCGCGGCTCCCGCCTGGCCTGCGGCCTGTCCGGCAAGCTGCTGGGCAGCCGTGTAGGCGCCGGCCACCCGGTAGGCGGTGCTGGCGGCGAGGGCTCCGGCGATGGGGCTCGGCATGGGTCAGGGCTCCGGTGCGGGATCAGGCGCGCAGGATGTCGATCGTGCGCTGGAGCATGCGGCGCGTGGCGCTGACGACGTTGAGGTTCGCCTCGTAGCTGCGCTGGGCCTGCCGCATGTCCATCTGCTCGACGAGCGAGTTCACGTTGGGCAGCTTGACGTTGCCATCCCTGTCGGCCGCCGGGTTGCCCGGCTCGTAGCGCGTGCGAAACGCGGTCTGGTCGCGCGCCACGCGCCCGAGCTTGACGGTCTGCGCCTCGAGGTCCCGGTCGAACTGCGGCCGGAACGTCGCGATCTTGCGGCGGTAGGGGTCGCCTCCGGCCGAGGCCGCGGTCGAATCGGCGTTGGCGATGTTCTCTGAGATGATGCGCAGCCGGCCGGCCTGGGCCTTGAGCCCCGACGCGGCGATGGCGAGCGAACGCATGAAGTCCATGACGCGCCTCCTCAGGCCCGCTTGCCGATGGCGATCTTCAGGAGCGACAGGCTCTTGCTGTAGAGGGTCGCCGCGGTCTGGTAGTCCATCTGCGTGTCGGCGAGCTTCATCATCTCGTCCTCCAGCGTGACGGCGTTGCCGGACGGCACGGTCTCGAATCGCTGGGCGCTCTTGCCCGCCGGGCCGCTGGGCCCGAGCGACGTGCGGATGTGGGCCCCGTCCGTCTGTTGCGTCTGCAGTGGCGCGCTGGTCGGCGCCATGGCGATGGCGCTGCGCCCGTCGGGCTGCGGGCGCAGGTCCCGCGGCTTGTAATTGGGCATGTCGGCGTTGGCGACGTTCTGCGCCAGCACCTTCTGGCGCGACTGGAGCCACTGCATCCTGTCGCGCAGCTGAGACATCAACGGCAAACCGATGCCGGCCATGGTGGCGCCCTCTTCCGATGGGCAAAAAATGCCGCCCGCATGGTTAATGTTGCGTAAAGAGCCGTTGCGGCCGGGTAACGACCTTGACGCTTCATGCCCTTCCGGGCGTGTTAGGCGCGAGGCCCCCCGGGTCGCCAACCGCTCATGGGAGTGCGCGAGCCGATGCAATCGCTGTTAGGGAACCAGGCGTCGACGCCCATCGTGTGGGCGGGGGCGTTTCTCATCATCTTCGTGCTGCTGGCGCTGTTCGCGCTGCTCCTGCGCAAGCTCGCCGGGGCGCGGCTGAACGTCCAGGGCGGTGCGCGCGGGCGCCAGCCGCGCCTCGGCATCGTCGACGCCTTCGATCTCGACCGGCAGCGGCAGCTGGTGATCGTGCGTCGCGACAATGTCGAGCACCTCGTCATGATCGGCGGCCCCAACGACATGGTCATCGAAAGCGGCATCGTGCGTGGCGTCGCGGCCCCGCGCGAGGCGGGGGCCGACCTGCGCGAGGCGCCGCGGATCGAGCCGGCGGGCCTCGTGGCAGGTGCGGCAGCCGCCCGGGTCGAGCCCGCCTTCGCGGAGCCGCCTGCGGCTCCGGTTGCGCCCGTTCTTTCCCCCGTCGCGCCCGTGCCGCCGGGACCGCCGCCGATGACGGTGCACGCTCCGCCCCCGGCGGCTCCGCCGCCCGTCGCACCGCCGGTTCCGCAGGCTCCGATGCCACCGGTGCCGCCGCCGACGCTGTCGCCGTCGCCGCCCGGTCGCGAGATGCCGATGCCGCCCCCTCCCCTGCAGCGTCCGCCGGGCCCGGCCCCGGCCCCGACCCTGCGCCCCTCACCCGACCGCCGGCCCGAGCCGGTCGCGCCGGTGCGTGACGGCGTGATGCCGCCGCCTCCGTCGCCTGCGCCCGGCCCCCGCCCCGCCCCGCCGCCCATGCCGGAGAAGGTGGCCGCGTCTGCGAGAAATCCTCTGCCACCGCTGCCGGAGACGATCGTGCCTCCGCGCCGTGCCGAGCCCGATCCCGTCGCTGCGGCGGCGCTCGCGGCCGCCGTGAGCGCAACGGCGTCGCAGGCGCTGCGCAATGCGCCCGGCCCGGCCCCTGCGGCCGAGCCTGCCCCCGCGGCAGAAGCGAAGAAGGCGATGACCCCGCCCGAGCCTTCGCCTGCGCCATCACCCGCGCCGACGCCCGCCCCGGCACCGGTCGAGCCCACCCCGGCTGCGAGACCGTTCGCGGAGGCTCTCGCCGAAGCGGTCGAAGCCGTGGCGCCCGCTGCTCCGCCGGAGGCCGTGGTTCCGAAGCCGTCCGCCGAGGCGGCGGCTCCGACACAGCTGAACGACATGGCGCGCCGGCTCGAAGAGGCCTTGAAGAAGCCGTTCGACGCGCTGAAGGCGGCCGAGACCGCCGTGCGGCCCCCGCCGGCGCCTCCCGTGACGCCTCCACCGCCCCCTGCCCGCGCCGAGCCCGAGCCGCCTCCGGCGAAGGTCGAGCCCGAGCCCGTTCAGGCGAAGGTCGAGCCGGAACCCGCGGAAACGGCCTCGGCATCGGCGAGCGCGTCTCCGACCGTCGCGGAGGCGGTGCCGGAACCCGCGGCCGAGAAGGCGGAGAAGCCGGCAGAGAAACCCGCCAAGCCGCTGGACTTCGCCGATTTCGACAGCCTCGAAGCGGAGATGTCCCGGCTGCTGGGACGCGATCCCGGGCCGCCGAAGACCTGAGACGTCACCTCGGGGACTTCTCCACAGGAGCCGGCGGGCGCATCACGCGCCCGCCGTGACCGCCGCAGGCCGGCGCCTTACCGTCCGCGGATGATGCGGCGGATTCGCGTGACGAGGACCATGCGACGGTGGGCAGGCGGCCTTGCCGCGGCCGGCCTTGTTCTGGGCTCGGGCGCGGCGCTCGCCCAGACCCTGACGCTCGACCTGGGCGCAGGCGGGACCGGGCTGACGGAACGGGCACTCCAGCTCGTCGCGCTCATCACCGTCCTGTCGCTGGCGCCCGCGGCCATCGTGATGGTGACGTCCTTCACCCGCATCGTGGTCGTGCTGTCGCTGCTGCGCTCGGCACTCGGTGCGCCGACCGCGCCGCCCAACACCGTCATCGTCAGCCTCGCGCTGTTCCTGACGGCCTTCATCATGGCCCCCACCCTGCAGACCTCCTACAACGTCGGCGTCGCTCCGCTGCTCGCCGGTCAGATCACGCCGCAGGAAGCGTTCAACCGCGGCGTGGTGCCGCTGCGCGACTTCATGCTCCGCAACGTGCGCGAGAAGGACCTCGAACTGTTCCTCGACCTCTCGCGAGCGCCACGCCCCGAGACGCCCGAGGCGACGCCGCTGACAAGCCTCGTGCCGGCCTTCATGATTTCGGAGCTGCGGCGCGCCTTCGAGATCGGTTTCCTGCTCTACATCCCCTTCCTGATCATCGACCTCGTCGTCGCGTCGATCCTGATGTCGATGGGCATGATGATGCTGCCGCCCGTGACGGTGGCCTTGCCGTTCAAGCTGATCTTCTTCGTGCTGGTCGACGGCTGGAACCTCGTCGCCGGCAGCCTCGTGCAGAGCTACGGCGTCTGAGACAGGTCAGCCCGGCGCGCGAGGCGTCGCGGGAGCCGCTGCATTGCTGGCGCCCTGGTCGGTGGAACCACCGGCCGGCGGGGCGGCCGGACGCGTCGGCGCTCCTGCATCCGGGTAACGCTTCCGGTACTCGGTCAGAAACTCGGAGAGCGTGTCGGCGCTGGCGATCGAGCGCGCGAGTTCACGGTACTCCGACGCGCGTGCCCCGGTCGGCGCCGTGACGACGGAGAAGGCACGGACATCGAGGCTGTCCGCCATTTTCGCGGCGAACTTCGCACGCAGCCGCTCGAGGGACAGCATGTCGTCCGCCAGCCCGAAGGCGATGGCCGCCCGCATGACGTCGGCCCGGGCGCGGTCGTCCAGCGGCTCGGTCTTCTTCCAGGCGTCGCCGACGATGCGCTCATAGACGTCGCCCGCATCGCGCCAGCGACGCGCCTGCCAGAGGACGTCGGCCCGCAGTCGCTCGACCTCGGGCCCCTCCTCCGCTGCGATCAGTTCCAGCGCCAGATCCGTGCGTGACAGGTCGGAGAGTGCACGCGCCTCCAGCAGGGCGCGGCTGCGCTTCAGCTCGGCGGGCAACTCGGCGAGCCGGCTGTCGCGCAACGCCTGGTACGCCTTGCCCGGCTGACGGTTCATGAGGTGGATGACCGCGAGCCGCGCGGCCACCGTCGCCTTGGCGGCGCCCGAGAGGCGGTTGTCGACCTGGTGCTGGAGCAGGTCCCCGGCCTCCGTCAGGAGGTCGAGCTGAACGAGCCGCTCGGCGAGGCGACGGATCATCTCATCGCCGCGACGACCGGGCGGCGTGAAGTCCTTGAAGTCGAAGTAGAGGGCAACGGCGTCGAGGCGGGGGATCGACTCGCCCTTGTTCTCGAGGAAGAGGGCCTCGAACTTCGAGCCGGTCTCATCATAGAGCGCGCGCGTGATGTCGCTGTCGGGGAACAGCTCGTTCGCACGACGCGCCATGGTGAAGGCGTCGCGCCAGCGCCCCTCCTCCGCGTAGAGCCGCCCGAGCAGGCTGAGGGACCGCGCTTCGACGTCGTCGCCGCGCCATGAGACCGCGATCCCTTCGAGTTCCCCGATGGCCGCCTTGCGGTCGATGGTGCGGTCGCGCAGCGCGAGCTGGATTCCGGCCAGCCGTGCCCGCGCCTCGACAGGGCGCTTCGCCGTCTTGGCGAGCTTGTCGTAGGCGGCAAAGGCGTCCTCCAGCCGACCCTGGCCTTCGGCCACGCGGGCCGCGAGGAAGGACACGAGCTGCCGGTCGACGACCTCCGGAGACAGCCCCTCGATGGACTCCAGGACCCGCTGCGCGAGGCCGAAGTCGCGTGCTTCGATGGCCGCCTCCGCGTACCACGGCGCGATCTGCCCCTGCAGGTCGTCGGGATAGCCGGAGAGCACGGTGCCGCTGCGGCGGAACGCCACGAGCGCCTGCGGCCAGCGCCGCATCTGCGCCTCGGCGAAGCCGCGCCACAACTGGGCCTCGGGCTCGTCCTTGAGGTCCTCGCCAGACAGGATCTTGACCGCCTCGGCATTGCGCCCCGCGAGCGCATGCGCCACCCCGTTCAGAACGATGACGGCCTTCTCGCGGGTGATATCCGGGTCGTCGGTCATCGCCACGTCGAGCGTACCGATGGCTTCGACCGCGAACCTGTTGGCGAGCTCGAAACGGGCGACGGCGAGACGCGCCTCCGGCCGGCTGCGCTTCGGCGCGTCCGCTGCGGCCCGCATCAACTCCCGCCCGCGCTCGCGCACGTTGCCGGCGCGGTCGCGCTCCCACTTGTCGCGGTCGATGGCGCTCGGCCTTTCAGGCGCGCCCTTGACCGGCGTAGGCGCATCGACGAGCAGGCTGATGGCGAGGCCGCCGTCGCGGGTGACGGTCACGTCGTCGATCCCGGCCCGGACCACGAGGTCGTCGGAGACCGGCGCCAGCGCGAGTCCCTGTGCCGTCGCGAGCGCCCGGAAGTCGACGAAGGACAGAGGCTTGATCAGGCTGTGAACGGTCGTGCGCCCGGTCACGATGGCGAGCTTGTCGCCCACCTCGGGATCGTCGACCCAATGCACTCCGCCGACATCGCTGAACGGCGCGCGCAGGACAGTGCGTCCGTCCTGGTCCGCGTCGCGGACGAAGCCGAGCGGCTGGGACGGCGCGGCGACATCATTCCCGAGCGTGACCACCCATCCCGCGTCGGTCGCGGCGGCTCGCACCAGTTGCTGGCCGGTCATCGCGAGGCGCAGGACCGCGAGGCGGCCGACGCGGCGCATTTCGGCGCTGGAAACGACACCGGGAGCCACCAGGCCGATGCGCGACGCATCGAGGGAGGAGTCCGTCTCCGCGGCGATCCACAAGGTCCCGGCCCGCTCGAACACCGCGATGGGGATGCTGGTCGGCAGGGGCAGCGTCAACCGCAGGGAGCCGCGCTCCGCCGTCGCCTCGATCTGCACCTCGGCCGGAACGGGCGCCGCCGCCTGCTGCGGGGGACGGTCGGAGCCGATGCGCGGCGCCGGCGGCGGAACGACCACTTTGGTCGAAGGGGTCGGTGCCGCGGGAGGAGGCTCGGCGGCGGGAGCCGCGGGCTTGCCCTCCACGAGCGGACGACCGGCACTCTCGGGGCTCGCCTCGGGCGTGGCGGCCGCCGACTTGCCCTGCGGACCGGCCTTCGGCTCGGACTTCGGCTCGGCCTTCCCGGCAACCTTCGCGGCCGCGCGCGGCGTGGGGATGTCGATGGCGAAGGTATTGTCCTCGCGGAAGCCGCGGACATCCAACGTCGCCGGGATCTGCATCACGATGCGCAGGAGTCCCGTCTCGGCCTCCGCCTCCACGGACGCGACCGTGTCGGGCAACTGCGACTTCAGGCGCGCCACGTCGATGCGGAAGCTGTTCTGGAACTGCAACTCCACCGTGTCGCCGTCGCGGCGGAACTCGACCGGGGAGACGACCGGCATCTGGAAGACGACGCGCGTGAAGGTCGGCGTCGTGCCGACGCGGAAGGTGAGGTCCTTCACCTCCTCGGCCGCCTTCATGCGCAGCAGCTTGCGCGCTGCCTCCTCCGCCTCGCGGGCGCGACGGCTCAGGTCGTCGATGACGTCCTGCGGCAGTCCCGGCGGCGGCTGGCGCCACGACTCGGGCAGGAAGTCGATGAACAGCTTCTCGCCCGCCTCGAGCTGGTTGGGCTTGAGGGGCCGCGCCAGCGCCATGCGAAGGCCCCTGCCGTCGGGATCGAGCCGCGCGGCGGAGACGTAGGACGGCAGCTCGACGGGCAGCTTGTCGACGTTGATCGAAACCGGTCGGTCGAAACTGAGGATGAGGATGCCGTTCGACGTCCGCATCTGGGTCTTCGGCAGGGCGTCGAACGAAAACACGGCACGCCCGTAGCCGTTCATTTCGGTGCCGCGGACCGTGCCCTCGGCGCCCAGCGCGGCGACGGGAGCGGCCAGCGCCAACGCGATAAGGCCGGCGCGCAGCGGCGCCAGCCAACGGCCGATCCCGGACTTCACCCAAACGCGCAGGGCCATCGTCGTCCCGCCACGCCGCCCATACAACGGAGGCAGCGATGGGCGCAGGATGACCGAAAAGGGCTAACGCGGACTTAAGTGCACCCGTAGATGGCGCAGCCTCCGTTAAGTATACCCGAGGTTGCTGCTCAGGGGCGCTTCGGGTCGATGGCGGGCAGTTCGCCCGCCGGCAGCGGCGCCTGGCGCTGCGCCGTGGCCGCCTTCTGCTGGCCGCGGTTGGCGAGTTCCACCGTGAGCTTGCTCGCAGCCTCGGGCGACATCGCCGCAAGAATCTCGGCCATCTTGCGGGGGTTCATGGCGTTGACCACCGGCACGAGGACGGCGAGCTCGAGCTTGTCGAACACCCGCGCAGCCTCCTTCGGCTTCATCGTCTCGTACATGGTGACGAGGTTCTTGAGGCCCTGCTGCTGTTGCTGCTGCTCGGCCGCAGCCGTCTCGCCCTGCGGCGACTTGGTCTCGAGTTCCTTCAGTTCCTGGATGCGGGACTCGAGCTTCTTGTCGGCCGCCTTCAGCAGGTTCTCGCGCATCTCCAGCTCGCGCTGCCGCTCGTCGAGCTGCTCGCGCCGCTGGCCAAGTCTCTCCAGCAGCGCCTTCTCTGCGGGGGACACGGGTTGCGCGTCGAGGTTCACGGGCGTGCCGGGGGGCGGTGGCGCAGGCTTGTCATCCTTCTTCTTCTCGTCGGTCTTCGGCGCGGGCGTCGAACCCGTCACGTCCGGGTCGACGCCAGTCGCGTTCGTGCGGACCTTGTAGAACCCCTCGGACGCGACCTGTGCGAGCGTCGACGGTCGCTCGAAGGAATCGACCGCCTTCAGAATCAACAGGGCCGCCGCGGCGCCGGCGACGGCCGGAAGCAGCCGCGGCGTCAGCATCTTCATGCGGCTTGCCCGCTGGCGCGCCGCTGCGTGCGCTCGGCGAAGGACTGGGCCGCAGCGAGCGTCGAGGCGAGGCGATGGCGCGGCGCCTCGGGCGCGGGCGGAGCCGGCACGCGGGCCGGCGCCTCCCCGCCGGCCGTCTCGACGATGCGCGCGATGCGCGCGATCACGTCGTCGCCCGAGCGGATGTAGTCGGCGAGGTCGGCGGCATGGCGTTCCGCGTCGCGCAGGTGCGAGGCGATCGTCTGGTCACAGTCGGTCACCACGGCTTTCAGGCCGGCGACGGCACGCTCGGCCTTCTCGGTGGCCGTGACGAGGTCAACGATGGTGCGGCGCATGGTCTGTTCGTCCGCCTTGAGGCGCTTGAGCCGGCGGTCAAGCACGACGCACCAACCGATGGTGGTGGCGAGCAGGACGCAGACGAGGATTTCGATGAGCATGCCGATCATGGGGCGTCCTACTTGGCGTCCTTGCGGGCTGCTGCGCTCGCCTCGTAGGCGGCGAAGGTGGTCTTCGACCGCCGCAGCGGCCGGCTGATCCGCACGGCGATGTGGTTGCCGGTCCGGCCCATCCGGCCTTCCGTCAGCAGCACGTCGCCGCACTTGAGCCGGACGGGCGAGCCGGGCTCCACGTCGAACATGAGCGTGTCGCCGACCTTGAGCGCCATCATCTGGCGCAGCGGCAGCTTGGTCTCGTGCAGGATCGCGTCGATGTCGGCGTGCGCCTGCCAGATCTCGGTCGCGAGATGGTCTTCCCAGATCGGGTCGCGCCCGAACTTCTCGCCCATGAAGCTCTGGAGGAGAAGCTCGCGGATCGGCTCGATCGTCGCGTAGGGCAGCAGGATCTCGACCGATCCGCCGCGCCCTTCCATGTCGATGCGCAGCTGGATCAGGATCGCGGCATTCGCCGGCCGCGAGATCGAGGCGAAGCGCGGGTTCGTCTCCAGTCGGTCGATGGCGAGGTTGACCGTGGTCAGCGGCTTGAACGCCTGCTCGGTGTCGTCGAGCACGAGGTCCAGCATGCGCCGCACGAGGCTCGTCTCGATGGTCGAGTACGGACGCCCGTCGAGCCGCACGGAGGTGGTCGAGCGACGCCCGCCGAGCAGCACGTCGATCACGGAGTAGGCGAGCGCGCTGTCGACGGTGATGAGGCCGAAATTGTCCCACTCTTCCGCGCGGAACACCGCGAGGATCGTCGGTAGAGGGATGGAGTTGATGTAGTCGCCGAAGCGGACCGACGTGATGTCGGACAGCGAGACCTCGACGTTGTCGGAGAAGAAATTGCGCAGGCTCGTCGTCAGCAGCCGCACGAGGCGGTCGAAGACGATCTCGAGCATCGGCAGGCGCTCGTACGACACCATCGCCGAGTCGACGATGGCGCGCAGGCCCGTCCGGTTGCCGAGCTCCGCTTCCTCGGCCTGGAAGCCGAGCAAGTTGTCGATCTCATCCTGGTTGAGGAGGCGGTCGACACCGGCGTCCGGCACGTTGGCCGTCGCCGCCGCCTCGATCATCGCGGTCCATTCGGCCGCGATGGAATCCGAGTCGCCAGAACCGGGGTTGTTGTCGTCGTTCTCGGCCACCTGATCGGCTCCGTATGCTCCCGTCCGCAGGGCCGGGCCCTACTGGATCAGGATCTCCTTGAAGAGCACGGCCTCCACCTTGGAGGGATAGATGGCGACGTTGACCCGCCGCAGAAGTTCCTCCTTGAGCCGGTAGACGCCGGCGGACCCCTCGAGGTCCGACGCGCGCAACTCGCGCGTGAACACCTGGAACGTGTCCTCGATGCGCGGCAGCAGTGGCTGCACCTCCGTCACCAGCTTGGGGTCGGAGAGCTCGAGGCTGATCTTCATCTTGAGATAGCGCGGGCGCTCGGCACCCTGGAGGTTCTGGCCCGAGAGGTTGACCATCATCTCCTTCATGTCGAGGAAGGCCGTCGTCTTCTTCTGCGCGGCCGGCGCGCCGTGGCCGTCGGTGCCCTCGCCCGCCGCGGCGGTCTCGGCCGCCTTCTTCTTCGACCACCACCAGTAGCCGCCGCCACCGCCGCCCGCGAGCACGAGCGACGCGGCCGCCGCGATGATGATGAGCTTCTTCTTCGAGCCGGCGGGCTTCGCCTCGGCCTTCCCCCCCTCGACCGGGGGGGCCGCCTCCTCGGTGGCGTTCTTCTTGGGCTTCTTGGCCATGTCTGGAGCCCGTCACGATCCCGCTGGTCGGGATGTGATGACACCCCGCCCCGATGTCACGCATCCTTCGTCGCTCACGGTTAATGAAGGGTTACGGGACCGTCGTACGCGGCAGGAATTGCCGGGTCCTTTCTGCCAGCGCCCCCGTCCTTGCCGGGCCCAGAAAACCGCACCTGAAACCACAACCATCTGATAGCATTACATTTTCTTGAGCCTACTCGACTTGGCACGGCGGTTGCGCCGTCCGTCCGTGCCGTGACCGCGCTGGGGAGCGCCGGGGCCGCGGTGAAGGACCGGCCTCGGCCGGACAGTCGGGAGAACGGCACGATGGAGAACGCACTCCTCATCGGCCTGTCGCGCCAGGTCGCGCTGCAGCGCGAGCTGGACGTGGTCGCCAACAACGTCGCCAACATGGGCACGACGGGCTTCAAGGCGCGCCAGCTGCGCTTTGAAGAGTACATCGACCAGGTGGCGAGCGCCGACGCCTTCCAGACCCAGGACAAGCCGCTCTCCTTCGTCGTCGACAAGGGATCGGGCATCGACTTCACGAACGGGCCGCTCCTGCGCACCGAAAACCCGCTCGACGTCGCCATCACCGGCAAGCTGCTGCTCGCGGTGCAGACCCCGCAGGGCGAGCGCTACACCCGCAATGGACAGTTGCAGATCAACGACCGGGGCGAACTGGTCACCAGCGATGGGTACCGGGTGCTGGGCGACGGCGGCCCGATCACCTTCACCAGCTCCGAGACGGGCCTGACGATCGGTCGCGACGGCACGGTGTCCACGTCAGAGGGGCAGAAGGGCAAGCTCAAGCTGATGATGGTCGCGAACCCCGGGCAGCTCGAGAACGCCGGGTTCAACCTCTACACCAGCGCCACCCCGCTGCGTGTCGCCACGGCCGAGGAGGCCCGGGTCGAGAGCGGCACCATCGAGCAGTCCAACGTCAAGCCGGTCCTCGAGATGAGCCGCCTCATCGAGGTCAACCGCGCCTACCAGTCCATTTCCCAGCTCATCCAGCGTAACGACGAACTGGCCCGCACCGCTCTCGAGCGGCTCGCGCAGGTCCAGAGCGCCTGAAGGATCTGACCCATGCGTGCGCTCTACACCGCCTCGACCGGGATGATGGCCCAGGAGCTGAACGTCCAGGTCATCTCCAACAACATCGCGAACCTGAGGACCACCGGGTACAAGCGCCAGCGGGCCCAGTTCCAGGACCTCCTCTACGACACGCTGCGCCGGCCCGGCTCCGCGACGTCGGACCAGAACACGGTCGTTCCCTCCGGCATCCAGCTGGGCTCTGGCGTGAAGACGGCCTCCACCGGCCGCATCATGTCGCAGGGCACGCTGACCCCGACGGAGAAGGAGTATGACGTCGCCATCCGCGGCGAAGGCTTCTTCCAGATCTCCCTGCCCGACGGGCGGACCGCCTACAGCCGCGACGGCTCGTTCGAGGTGGACGGCACCGGGCAGCTCGTGACCCACGACGGCTACGTGATCCAGCCGCAGATCACGATCCCGCAGAACGCGACGGGCATCACGATCAGCGCCAACGGCCAGGTGCAGGCGACGATCCCGACCGCGACGGCGCCGCAGACGCTGGGCCAGCTACAGATGGCCCGCTTCGTCAACAAGGCCGGCCTCGAGGCCATCGGCGACAATCTCTTCATCGAGACCGCCGCCTCCGGACAGGCGATCACAGGGAACCCGGGCTCGGAGGGCATGGGCTCTCTGCAGCAGGGCTACCTCGAAGAGGCGAACGTCAACGCGGTAACGGAGATCTCCTCCCTCATCGCGGCCCAGCGCGCCTACGAAATGAACGCCCGCGTCATCACCGCGACCGACCAGATGCTGTCGGCCACCACCCAGATGTTCAGGGGCTGAGCCATGACCCTCTCCCGCCTGACCCTCCGCCTCGGCGCCGCCGGCCTCGCCCTCGTTCTCGCCCTGCCGGCCGCGGCGCAGCAGCCGCGCGGCCCCGTCCTGCGCAACGACGTCACTGTCGCGCGCGAGACGGTGACCCTCGGCGACCTCATCGAGAACGCCGGCACGGCAGGCGAGACTCCCGTGTTCCGCGCGCCCGCGCTCGGCAAGAACGGCACCATCCAGGTGTCGCGCGTCATCGATGCCGCGCGGCAGGCCGGGCTGGTCCCGTCCAACCCCTCCGGCGCCGTGCAGGTCACCGTGACCCGCGCCGCCCGCAAGATCGGCAAGACCGAACTGGAGGCGGCCGCACGGGATGCGCTCGTCGCGCGCTACGGCATGGAAGAGCCGGAGGTGACGGTCGGGCTCGACAACGGGGAGACGACGCTCTTCGTCGAACCGGACGCACAGGGCGACCTCAAGCTGCTCGACCTGTTCTACGACAGCCGGTCCCGGCGGATCGAGGCCACCCTCTCCCTGCCGGGAAGCCGCCTGCTCGCGCTGAAGCCCGTGCGGCTCACGGGCTCCGTCGTCGACCTCGTCAGCGTGCCGGTGCTCACCCGCGCCATCCCGCGCGGAGAGGCCGTGCGCGAAGGCGACGTCCGCCTCGAAAGGCGCGCCCGCCAGGAGCTTCCCCAAGGGGTCCTGACGGGAGCCGTGACGCTTTCGGGCAAGGTGACCCGCTCGCAGCTGCAGGCCGGCGCCATCCTGCGCGACGGAGACCTCGTGAAGCAGGACGTGGTCGACAAGAACAGCGTCGTCACCGTCGTCTACGAGGGCCCCGGCATCAACCTCACGATGCGCGCCAAGGCGCTCGAGTCGGGCGGCGTCGGAGACGCCATCCTCGTCCAGAACATGAACTCGCGCCGCCAGGTGCAGGGCGTGGTCGTGGCGCCGGGCAAGGTCGCGGTGACGTCGAGCCTGCCGGGCCCGGTCGCCTCCGCGCTCTCGGCGCCCTCCGTGCAATGACCCGTCCAGCGTCGACTAGGCTCCCGGGAAGGACCCCAGCAATGTCCAAGCGTACCCTTCGCAGCGGCCTCAGGGCGGCAACCGCCGTCGGCCTCGCCATGAGCCTCGCGGCCTGCGCCAACTCGCTCGACCGCCTCTCGCAGGTGGGCAAGGCGCCGACCCTGTCGGCGATCGAGGATCCCACGTCCCAGCCGGGCTACAAGCCCGTGCAGATGCCCATGCCGGCCCCCGAGCCGGTTGCCTTTGCCTCGAACTCGCTGTGGCGGCAGGGCTCGCGCGCCTTCTTCAAGGACCAGCGCGCCCGCCAGATCGGCGACCTCGTCACGGTGCGCGTGCGCATCGGCGACAAGGCCAACATCGACAATGCCACCAAGCGCGCGCGCGGCGGCACCGAGAACATGGCGACGCCCCACCTCTTCGGCTACGAGTCCGAGTACAACAGGGTCTTCCCGAACGCCGTCGATCCGGACAACCTCGTCGATACGACGAGCAGCGGCACGGCCGCGGGCTCGGGCTCGGTGCGCCGCTCCGAGGAACTGGTCACCAACATTGCCGCCGTCGTCACGCAGGCGCTGCCCAACGGCAACCTCGTGATCGAGGGCAAGCAGGAGGTGCGCGTCAACTTCGAGGTCCGCGAACTGATCGTCGCCGGCGTGATCCGGCCCGAGGACATCGAGGCCGACAATACGATCGACTCCGCCAAGATCGCGCAGGCCCGCATCGCCTATGGCGGCCGCGGCCAGATCACCGACGTCCAGCAGCCCCGCTACGGCCAGCAGGTGCTCGACATCATCCTGCCGTTCTGACGGCGGTCCAGCTCCCCTCCCGCTTCGCGGCGCGCTCCCCAACGGCCGCGGAACGGGGCAAGGCGTCCTCTCCCGGACGCCCCGAATGAGCGGGGCGGCGCTCCTCCCGAAGCGCCGCCCCCTCGTCACCCAGTCCACGCGTTCAGCGCGCGTTCAGTCGTCCCGATAAACCCGCTCGTTGCGCTCGTGGCGCTCCTGCGCCTCGATCGACAGCGTCGCGATCGGCCGGGCCTCCAGTCGCTTCAGGGCGATGGGCTCCCCGGTCTCCTCGCAGTAGCCGTAGGTGCCGTCATCGATCCGCGACAGCGCCGCGTCGATCTTGGCGATCAGCTTGCGCTGCCGGTCGCGGGCCCGCAGCTCGATGGCGCGGTCCGTCTCCGAGGAGGCGCGATCGGCAAGGTCGGGATGATTCTCGCTTTCGTTCTGGAGGGCGGCGAGCGTCTCGCGGCTTTCGCGAAGGATCTCCTCCTTCCAGGCCAGCAGCTTGCGGCGGAAATACTCGCGCTGCCGTTCGTTCATGAAGGGTTCGTCATCGGTCGGCCGATACGCGGCCTCCAGAGTCGTGCCAGCCATCTGTGCCTTTTCAGCTTTTCCAGCCATGTCCGACTTTCGCAGGGCCCCTGCCGGGCGGCGCGGACTATAGCGACGCACCCCCGGTGCGGCAACGGGCATTGATGCCATGCAACCGTCGCAAAAGCGGGTTTTTCACGCCTGTTCGACGCCTGATCAGGCAGAACGTGCCGATTTTGACCGTTTAGTCAGCGTCCGAGCTTCGCGAGCTCGACAGCCGCACGGAGCTCGATGTGCGCGAGGACCTCGTCGAGTCGAGGATCGTCCGTGGCGTCTCGGCGCTCCCCCAGGAGCGCGCGCAGGCGCAGCAGGTCCACCATCGGGATGCGCCCCGAAAGCAGCGCGGCCTTCAGCCTGTCGAGGGAATCGAGGATGTCCCCGCCGCGCTTTGCCTGCCGGCGGCGGCGCTGGGCGGGATCCTCCTCCCCCTGCAGGACGAGCAGGGACTCGATGGTCCCCAGCGCACCCGTCGCGGAGGCGCCGGCCGCGGGGCCGGCGGACGACGCAGCGGGGGTGTCGACGGTGAAGCGACCGCCGGCCTGGCGCCGCGGGGCGACGCCGGTTGTGCCGATGGGAAGCTTCGCGTCGACGCGCATGGAAGGGCTCCTGAGGGCAGGATAGCGGACGCGCCTGCCCTGCGTCGCAGCCTGACCCGTCATGGTTAAGCGGCGGTAAATGACCCGGCATTTCGTGCCGGGTGCGCGTGGCCAGCACCGGCAAGGGCTCCCACGCCCGCCTCGTCACACGCCAGAACAGCAAGCTTTTTCAGTGACTTGCCCCGTGGCACGAGACTGGCAATGCGAACGGGGTCCTGGCTCGAACCGAGTGCCCCATGTCGTTGCGCACCCGCCTCCTGTCCCTCGCCGCCGCGGCGCTCGCCGCGACCGCTCTCGTCGGCACGACGGCCGCCGAGGCCGCATCGTCGCGGATCAAGGACCTCGCGTCGGTTGAGGGTGTCCGCCAGAACCAGCTCGTCGGCTACGGCCTCGTGGTCGGCCTCAACGGCACGGGCGACAGCCTCAACAACTCGCCGTTCACGAGGCAGAGCCTGCAGGCCATGCTCGAGCGTCTCGGCGTCAACACGCGGGGCGCCAACCTCCGGACGGCGAACGTCGCAGCCGTGATGGTCACGGCCAACCTGCCGGCGTTCGGAGCCCAGGGCACCCGCCTCGACGTGACCGTCTCGGCCCTCGGCGACGCAAAGAGCCTCCTCGGCGGCACCCTCCTCGTGACGCCGCTGCTTGGTGCCGACGGCGAGGTCTACGCCGTTGCGCAGGGCGCCGTCGCGGTGTCGGGATTCACCGCCGGCGGTGACGCCGCGACGATCACCCGGGGCGTCCCCACCGTGGGCCGCATCGCCAACGGCGCCCTCGTGGAGCGCGAGATCGAGTTCCAGTTCCGCCAGCTCAAGACGCTGCGGCTTGCCCTGCGCAATCCGGACCTGACCACCGCCAAGCGCATCGCTGCGGCGATCAACGACTTCATGGGCAGCGACACCGCGGAGCCCACCGACCCGTCCACCGTCGCGATCCAGATCCCGGCACGGTACCAGGGCAACATGGTGCAGCTGCTCACCGACATCGAGCAGTTGCGCGTCGATCCCGACCAGGGCGCGCGCGTCATCATCGACGAGCGCTCCGGCATCATCGTCATGGGCAAGGACGTGCGGGTCTCCACCGTGGCCGTGGCCCAGGGCAACCTGACCGTGACGGTCACCGAGCAGCCGGTGGTGAGCCAGCCCAATGCGCTCTCCGACGGCCAGACCGTCGTTGTGCCGCGCACCGGCGTGCGGGTCGACTCCGGCGAGGGAAACAAGCTCGCGCTCGTCCGCGACGGGGTGACCCTCAAGGAACTCGTCGACGGGCTGAACGCCCTCGGCATCGGGCCGCGCGACCTGATCAGCATCCTCCAGGCCATCAAGGCCGCGGGCGCCCTCCAGGCCGACATCGAGGTGATGTGATGACCACCCTCTCCCAGACCCCTTCCATCCCGGGCGTCGGCACGATGGCGTCGGCCAGGACCCGGGACCCCAAGATGTGGAAGACCGCCAGCGACTTCGAGTCGATGTTCCTCGAGAACATGCTCGGCCACATGACCTCCGGCCTGCAGGGCGAGGGCCCGATGGGGACGGAGGGCACGGGCGCGGAAGTCTGGCGCGGGATGCTCGTCAAGGAATATGCCGGCCAGATGTCCAAGGCCGGGGGCGTCGGCGTCGCCGACGCGGTCTACCGCGAACTTCTTCGCCTGCAGGGAGGTGCCCATGCGCCCGCAAGAACCCCGTCAGCCTGATCCCCGCCCCGCCGGTCCGCCGGCAGTCGGCACCCCCCGCGAGGCGGAAGCCCTGGCCGAGCGCCTGATCGTGCTGATGGCGGCCCTGGAGGACGTCGTCGGCCGTGAGACGGCCTTGCTGCGCCAGTCCCGGTTGAAGGAGGCGACGGATCTCGCGCAGGCCAAGAGCGAGGCGGCGCGCGACTACGTCCACGGCCTCGAGGCGCTGAAGATCAACGCCATCGCCATGGCCCGCTGGGCCCCTGCGGCCGTAGAGCGCCTGCGAAAGGCGCAGGCGAGGCTGTCCGACGCCCTCACGGTGAACATGACCGTGCTGGCGACGGCGCGCTCCGTCTCGGAAGGCATCGTCCGCTCGCTGGCGAGCGAACTCGCCGCGCCGCGGACCCTGACGACCTACGGCGCCGGGCGGCCGGCATCGTCCACGAAGCCGGCGGCCACGTCGCTGCTGATCTCGCGGTCACTCTGAACCGCAAGGCCCGAGCCTGAGGCCCGCGTCCGGTGCCTCAGGCAGCCTTGCGGTTGACCGCCTGCTCCGCCAGCCTTGTGAGAAGCATGTCGGTCTTCTTCTCCTCGTCGAGCGTCTGCCCGAGGAGCTTCGCCGCGTCCTTCATGCCCAGCTGGTTTGCCCAGGTCACGAGCGTGCCGTAGCGCGAGATCTCGTAGTGCTCGACGGCCTGCGCGGAGGCAAGGATGCCGGCTTCCAGCGCCTCGCTGCCCTTGAACTCGTCCATGACCTCCTGGCTCTCCTCGACGATGCCGATGATGGCTTGGCACGACTTGCCGCGCGCCGCCTTGCCCATCTGCTCGAACACCTGCTCCAGCCGCTCGATCTGCTGCTCGGTCTCGTCCCTGTGCTTCTGGAACGCGTTGCGCAGTTCGTCCGTGGTCGCGGCCTTCGCCATGCGAGGCAGGTTCCGCAGGATCTGCTTCTCCGCGTAGTAGATGTCCTTCAGCGTCTCGACGAAGAGCTCCTCGAGCCCCTTCTCCTTCATGGCCATCGTGAACCTCCGGTATCGGGTTTGGCTCCCGACAACCGGCCCCGTCGCTCGCGGTTCCGGCAATCGCGCGGCTTCCTGCAATTTTAAGGAGCCCGCTGACTTCGCGGCAATTTTTGCACTCTATGAATGGGTCGCGGCCTGAACGGCCGGATCAGTCGAGAGGATTTCGACATGGACGTCGGCCCCGCGAACCGGCCGAACACGACATCGGCCCAACCCGTCGTCCGTCCGGATACTCCGGCGGTGCGCGCGGGCGTCAGCACCGAGGTGGCTTCCGAGGCGGCCGTGACCGCGGTCGAGGACTCGTCCCCCACTCGCGTCGACATTTCCCGCACCGCCCGCACGCTGCAGGCGATGGAGGCTCCGCAGGGCCAGCCGCTGCGTCGCGAGACCACGCGCGACGAGGAGACGAGCAGCCTCGTCTACCGGGTCACGAACGAGAAGACCGGGCAGGTCGTCCAGCAGATCCCCGACGAAACCCTCCTGCGCCTGCGCGCCGCCATCGCCGAGCAGCAGCAGCGCCGCGCCGAAGCGGAAGGCGCCGTCGTCGAGAAGACGGCCTGAGGCCCCGAGCGGCGACCTTCAAATCCCATCAAGTCTTCTCCCACCGGCCGCCCCGGGCCCCTCGGCGGCTCGCGCACGCGCCGAATGACCGACGTGCACGGTTGCAGAATATACTTCGCACTACTTATAGTTTATTTCTTATTTACTTCAATTTAATGCGAACGGGTCAGGATGCGATGCATTGGCACGTCTCCTTCTGCGTGTTCATCAAAAGGATTTCGAGATGAGTATTGCGATTTCCAGCGCCATGAATTCGAGCCTGCTCGCCCTCCTGGGCGTCACGGACGACCTGACCGGCGTGCAGACTAGGCTGAACACCGGCAAGACGGTCAATACCGCGTCCGACAACGCTGCCGTCTACTTCAAGGCCCAGTCCTTCAACAGCAAGGCCGACGACCTTTCGACCGTCAACGCCAACATCGGCCAGGCCGTATCCAACGTCGACACGGCCGACAAGGCCATTACGTCGATGCAGAAGAACCTCGAGGGCACGCTCCAGCTGTTGCGTGATGCCCGCGCCAAGGCCGTGACCGCGAGCCGCGCCGTCGCGACGGTTGCGTCGACCGCGCAGGCCTACGGCAGCTCCCAGACGGATTCGACGGTTCTCGTGCGGCAGCGGCCGGCATCCGCCGCCGATGCCGTCAGGGATGCAAACAGTTCGGCGATGTTCCAGTCGGGCGACGTTTTCTCGATGACGCTGACTGATGCCGCCACCGGACGCAGCACGACACGGTTCTTCCGCGCCGTCGAACACACCGGAAACGGAACCGTGGGTGAGGTGAGCGATTTCGCGACCGACTCGACGGGGGCGGTTTCGACGACGCGCGCCGACGGCGTCAGTCAGACGACCGCATTCAACTTCAAGGACATGGAATCCCTGCGGGACGCGATCAACAGCGCGTTCGGCACGAACGAAATCCGCGTCAACGTGACAGCCACCACGTCGTCGGGGGGCATCACCACGAAGAAGATGGACTTTGCCCTCCAGAGCGACACGCAGAGCGTCACGTTCGGCCAGACGGTGAACTGGGACCCGAAGGCCAACACGGCCAGCGGAGCGGACCGCGGCGCCACGTTCGACTTCACCCTTCTGTTCGGCCAGTACGGCGGTGTCGACTCGGCTGGCGCGAGCGTCAATGTCAGCGCACAGGCTGGCTCCAGCTCGACGGGAACGACCTACACCTATGCCCCGCAGGCCACGCTCCAGACGTCGGCCCGCGAGGCACGCCGCATGGCGGCGGACGCGATGCGCGCGACCCACCAGAACCTGCGGACCTTCGTCAACGACGCGAGCCTTCCTGGCTTCCAGAACCTGCTCAAGGGCGAGACGATGGACGTAGTCCTCAACGACACGGGAGAGGTGAAGCAGGCCGTCGCCATCAACCCGACATCTACCACGGTCGTCTCCGGCATTCGCACGAACAGCCTGGATCCAGGAAACTGGTTCAACAATATATCGTCGACGAACATCGGCGGTAACGCGGGCTGGACTACCAACAACTACAACAATGACGGGGACATGGATAACGCGATCAATGCGTCGACAAACTATCTTCAGCAGATGCGCCTGTCGCAGAACGTGCTCGCGCAGCAGAAGACGATGATGCAGTCGCGCTTCGACTTCAACAAAGCGAACATCGCGACGCTGAAGCAGGTGGCGAACGACATGACGGCGGTGAACGTCGCCGAGGAATCCGCCAACCAGGCGGCCCTGACAAACCGCCAGATGATCGCGACGGCCAACATGAACACCGTCCGTCAGGCGGAGCAGAGCCTCCTGCAGCTCCTGCGGTGATGCCCCCGGGTGCGCCGCCGCGAGCGGCGCACCCGATCATCTATCCCCAATCCTGATTCCCAACGGCCGCACGACCCATGAACGCAGCGCACCACGCCGCGGGCGCCTATGCCCGCACCTCACGCACAGGACTCTCCGGCCGCAAGCTGGAGGCCGCCGTCCTGACGCAATGTGCCGCCGACCTGCGCAAGCTCGCGGAGGATCCCTCCCCCGCCCTTCCGGCCATCGTCGACGTGCTCGATCGCAACCGCCGCGTCTGGTCGATCTTCACGACGGCCGCGATGCAGGACGATTCAGGGTTGCCGATCACGGACAAGGAAGCGCTCCTGTCCCTCTCGACCTACGTGTTCGAGCGAACCTACGAGCTGCTGGGGTCGTGGGACGCCGCCAAGGCGCTCGGTCTCGCCGAGATCAACCGGAGGCTCGCGGGGACGGGCCATGTCGCGGCGGGGGCGGACCACGGAGGGCTCCCGTCGTCGAGGACCGCCTCCGCAAGGTTCGCATCGACACACACAACCTAACGGAAGCGTCTGATTTTCTCTCTACCTTAACGATCAATTAGGCTTTCTCGTTAACCCTAACGGCCACGATATCCGTTCGCGCCTTTGCTGCGCCATTGGAGACCGCCATGGCCGAAGTCAGCCTTTCTTCCGGCATCCGCGACGCGCTGCTGACGATCCAGCGCACGACGCAGCAAGCGTCGGAAGCGCAGGTCAAGCTCGCCACTGGCAAGAAGATCAACACCGCGATCGACAACCCGCTCAACTTCTTCGCCGCGGCCGGCCTCAACGACCGTGCCAACGATCTCTCGCTCCTCCAGGATGCGATGGGCCAGGCGACGAAGACGATCGACGCGGCGAGTTCCGGCATCGACGGAATGACGAAGCTCCTGCAGACGGCGCAGGGCCTCGCGACGTCGGCCGCGGCCTCGGCCGACACGAACACGCGCAAGTCGCTGCAGACGCAGTTCATGAAGCTGCTGTCGCAGGCCGACGAGCTGATGAAGAACTCCGGCTACAACGGCATCAACCTGCTCAACGGCGACAAGCTGAACGTCAAGTTCGACACCCAGAGCACGACGTCGACGCTGACCGTGCAGTCGCTGGCCGGCGGCACCGGCACGGGCGCCCTCTCGGCCACCAATCTGGGCCTTAACAGCGCGTCGGCCGGCACCCTGTCGTGGACGAACGGCGCCAGCGACACGATCGGCGACGCGGCCCTGCAGAACATGCTGACGAGCCTGTCGAACGCCATCTCCGTCCTGCGGGCCGAGGCGAGCGCGCTCGGCGCCAACCAGGCGATCGTCAAGACTCGGCAGGAGTTCACCACCGCGATGATCAATCACCTCAAGACCGGCGCCGACTACCTCACCCTCGCGGACACCAACGAGGAGGGCGCGAAGCTCATCTCGCTCAACACGCGCGGCCAGCTGGCCCAGACCTCCCTCTCGCTCGCCGCCCAGCGCGAGCAGCAGGTGCTGCGGCTGTTCAGCTGATCCGCCACCGGCCTTGGCATCGGGCGCGTCCTCCGGGGCGCGCCCTTTTTCATGAGAGTTGTAAACCTCCATACCCGCAACTTAACCGCGCGTTTACCAAGACGTCGCACTTTCGGGTCCGCCTGTTTGAACCGAGGTGTGCCATGGCTCTCCTGCGCGACGCCCGCCTGAGCGATCCCGCCTACCAGCGGGACTACGAGAGGGCCCTTGCCGTGCGCGCCCCTGACGATCCCATCGTCACGGACGACGCGTGGGGCAAGGAGCGCATCTTCGTCTCGATCGCCTCCTTCCGCGATCCGGAGTGCCAGCTCACCATCAAGGACATGTTCGAGAAGGCCGACCGGCCCGAGCGCATCCACCTCGGACTCGTCTGCCAGTACGATCCCAAGTTCGACAAGGACCTCTTCGAGGTGGATCCGCCGCGCCCGGGGCAGGTTCGCGAGCTCCTCTTCGACTGGCGCGAGAGCAAGGGCGTGTGCTGGGCCCGCTTCCTCGCGCAGGCCATGTGGCGCAACGAGGAGTACTTCCTCCAGATCGACAGCCACATGCGCTTCGCCAAGGGCTGGGACACGATGCTCATCGACGAGCTCGCGTCCTGCGACAGCGAGAAGGCGGTGCTCGCCTCCTGCGCCCCGCCCTACCTGACGCCGGGCGATCTCATCCAGGACGTGCATCCGGGAATCATCCGCACCGACGGCTTCCTCGAGGACGGCGCCCTGCGCTTCACCGGCGTGTGGCAGGGAGGCAAGATCGAGACGAGCCACCGCATGCCCTTCGTCATGGCCGGCGCGCTGTTCTCGAAGGCCGCGATGCTCCAGGAGGTGCCGTACGACCCGTACCAGCACTTCGAGACGGAAGAGGTGACCTACGCCATGCGCCTCTACACGCATGGCTGGGACGTCTTCCTGGCGCGCGAACAGACGGTCTGGCACCAGTTCCAGCGCAACAACACGATCAAGCGGCGCAGCGCAGAGGGTGCCGATTTCGTCGCGGCCCGCGACGCCCGCTCCACGCGTGCCTACCGCCGGTTCAACCACATGAGCGACCACGCGCTCAGCGAGAACCCCGACGTCCTGCGCGACCTGCAACTCTTCGACCTCGGCGACAAGCGGTCGCTGGCCCAGTACGAGGACTTCTCAGGTCTCGATTTTCGCCGCAAGCGGGCCAGCGAGTATGCGATGCGCGCCCGCTTCATCGAGGGCATCGAGGACATCGTCGTCTTCACCGTGCCGCCGCTCGACGGCCCCGGTCCGCGTCCGCAGCTCATGAGCGAGAACGAGCGGCAGCTCCGCATCCTCCTGCGCAGCTGGACGCTGCCGGCGCTGGCCGACGAACTGGCCGGCCTCCTCGTCTCGGTCAAGCTCTCGCAGGACCCGGCCGCCCAGCTCGAGAAGGGGCACGACGAGCTGCTGTCCGACTTCCTGAGCTGGCCCAAGGACATCCTCGTGTCCGAGCTTGCCCACATCGTGTGGATGGTCAACCAGCACAACGAGAACGCCGCCCGCGCGGCCGCCTGATCCGCCGGGAGGCAGACCATGAACCAGCACATCGCTCCGAAGGACTTCTTCGACCGGGTCCGGGGTCTCAACTACGCGGAGGTGCTCCGGGCCATCCACGCCGGCCTCCAGCCGCGGAACTACTTCGAGATCGGCACCTTCACCGGCGGCACGCTGCGCCTCGCGTCCTGCGCGACGATCGCCGTCGACCCGCAGTTCCACATCGCCGGCGACGTCATCGGGCCCCGGCCCACGACGATGCTCTTCCAGATGCCGAGCGACGAGTTCTTCCGCAAGCACAGCCCGAGCGCCCTGTTCGGGCAGACCATCGACCTCGCCTTCCTCGATGGCATGCACCGCTTCGAGTACCTGCTGCGCGATTTCCTCAACACCGAGAAGCACTGCCGGCGCAACTCGGTCGTCGTCATGCACGACTGCCTGCCCGGCGACGCGCTGATCACGGCCCGCGACATGGGCGACCCCCGCCGCGAAGGCTCGCGCCATCCCGACTACTGGGCGGGCGACGTGTGGAAGCTCGTCCCGATCCTGCGCCGCTGGCGTCCGGACCTGAAGATCCACGTCGTCGACGCCGCGCCGACGGGGCTCGTCTTCGTGACGAACCTCGATCCGGCCAGCGACGTGCTGGAGAAGAACTACTTCGAGATCGTCGACACGTTCATGGACGTGGACCTCGCCGACTACGGGTTGGAAACGCTGTTCTCCGAGATCGAGATCGGCCGCGCCCGCGATCTCGTCTTCGCCGACGGCTACGCCCGCCACTTCTGGCTCTGACTGGGCCACCGCCCTTCCCGAGGAGGCCACCGATGTCCGCTGCCGCGCCGATGCGCCACGCCGACGCCGCCGAAACGACCGACGTTCGCCCGGAGAACGCCCGCCCGGTCTTCTCCATCGTCCTGCCGACCTACGGGCGGCCCCTGAAGGTCGAGCGCTTCCTACGCTACCACCTGGAGGCCTTCTCGGCGTCGAAGCACAGCTTCGAACTGCTCGTCCATGACGACTGCACGCCGGACGAGACGCCTGACATCGTCGCCGACTGGATGAAGACGGACGCTCGGATCCGCTACGCCCGGCACGAGAAGAACCTCGGCTTCCGGCCCAACTTCCTCGGCTCGATGCGTGCCGCACGCGGGAAGTACGCGATCTACGCCGGCAATGACGACCTCCTGATCGCCGAGATCGTCGAGAAGTACATCGACCGGATGGAGGCCGATCCCTCGATCGGCGTCATCCATGCTCCCTGGTTCCTGCTCGACGAGACCAAGAACAACAAGGTCGTCGGGACCTCGTGGCCGCTGGCCGAGGAAAGGCGCTTTCGCACCGGCGAGCACGCGGCCTGCCTCGACCTGCTCCTATCGGCCCACGTGTTCCCGGAGTGGTTCATCATCCGGACGGACCTCATCCCGGACGTTCTGGCGACGTTCTCGCCGGTCTCCTACCACTTCTTCGCCCACCTGGCGCACGCGCTGATGCGCACCGACGTGCTGTTCGCGCCGGAACCCTTCGCCATCGTGACGGCGATTTCCCGTGGCGACGTGCAGGTCGGCAACCGCGAGACCCTCGAAGGCTGGGACGAATACCGCGGTGGCCTCGAGTACTTCGCCTCGTTCTGCACCCGCCGGGGCTTCGAGACCGTCGAGGGCCGCAGCAGCCTCGCCCAGCGGATCACCGAGTTCACCTGCCAGCGCATGGGCGTGGCGCTGAACCTCAACATCGCCCGTCGCAACTGGATGACCGCGTGGCACCTGCACCGGCGCCTGCTGGGCTACGGCTTCAACGTCGTCGCGGAGAACGTGGCGCAGGAGCTTCAGGCCCTGGCGGCAATGGAAGCCGCGATCATGGAGATGAGCCGCGCCGGCATCGGGACGGTGGTGGCGACCGAGAAGGTCTTCGCGATGATGCGCGAGGTCCTGAACTTGCCGGAACCGCTTCGCCTCGCCTGCGACACCGACGACGGCATCGACGAGATCCTGGCCACGCAGCGTTGCGGGATCATCCACTTCGGCGGCCCCGCGGCGGCGCGGAACGGCCGGCACCTCGTCCTCGACCTCGCGGCCCTGATCCGACGTTTCGAGGCCCTCTGAGGCCAGTCGAAACTCGTCGTTACTGAAGTCTTTCCGAACGCCGTGCGCTGGTAAACAGCCGCACGGCGTTTGTTTACCACTCCTCCACTGAGGCTGCGCAGGTCCCGGTGGAGACGGTGCAATTCATGATTGCTTAAGCGGCCACGGACAACCTCGGGTCACGAGCAAGAACCGCTCGCTTCAAACCCAGAAGGAACCGTACCATGGCTGGCGTCACTCTCTCGGCTGGTATCCGTGATGCTCTCACGTCGATCCAGCGGGCCACCTCCGAAGCCGCGACCGCGCAGACCCGTCTCGCGACCGGCAAGAAGGTGAACACGGCGATTGACAACCCGCTCAACTTCTTCACGGCAGCCGGTCTGAATGACCGCGCCACCGACCTGTCGAACCTCCAGGATGCGATGGGCCAGGCCGTGAAGACCATCGAGGCTGCCTCGAGCGGCATCGATGGCATGACCAAGCTGCTCCAGACGGCTCAGGGCCTCGCGAACTCGGCTGCTGCCAGCACCGACGACTCGACCCGCGCGTCGCTGATGACGCAGTACAACACGATTCTCGGCCAGGTCGACGAGCTCATGAAGAACTCGGGCTATGGCGGGATCAACCTGCTGAAGGGCGACAAGCTGAACGTCAAGTTCGACGCCTCGGCCACGACCTCCACGCTCAACGTCCAGAACCTCGCGACCGGCGCGCTGTCGGCCACGGGCCTCGGGATTTCGGGCGGTGCGGCCGGTGCCTGGACGATCGGCGCGGCGGCCGGCGGCACGACGGCGACGGCCGGCGACGTGGCCATCCAGGCCCAGCTGACGGCGCTCTCGAAGGCCATCACGACCCTGCGTTCGGAGGCGAGCGCGCTCGGCGCCAACGCGGCCATCGTGAAGACCCGCCAGGAGTTCACCACCTCGATGATCAACACGCTCAAGGCCGGCGCCGACTCGCTGACCCTGGCGGACGTCAACGAGGAAGGCGCCAACCTGGTGTCGCTCAACACGCGCGCCCAGCTCGCCCAGACGTCGCTGTCTCTCGCCTCGCAGCGCGAGCAGCAGGTCCTGCGGCTCTTCTGATCCGGTCCTTTCGACCGATCATCGAGGGGTGGGCCCCGGCCCACCCCTCTTTTTTTGCCTTCCTGCCTGCCCTGCCGGCGCCGTCATGGTGAACGCGCGCCGGGCGCGATTATGTCCGGATTAACTACTTTGGCGCACAATCCGCGGGTCATTCGCGGAGACGTTGCATCCATGGCCCTCAAGGTCGAGCTGAAGCCGGGCGAGCGGATCCTGATCGGAAACGTGGTGCTGCGGAACGGCGACAATCGGGCCCGCTTCTTCATCGAGGGCACCTGTCCGATCCTGCGGGAGAAGGACATCCTGACCGAGGACGGCGCCGATACGGTCGCGAAGAAGATCTACTTCACCGTCCAATTGATGTATATCGCAAACGATATGTCCAAATATCAGAAACCTTACATCGATCTGATAACGCAATTTACTCAGGCCGCACCAAGCTCGGTTCCTATCATCGCAGACATCAACAACTACATCTTAACCGACCAGATGTATAAGGCGCTGAAGTCTGCGAAGAAGCTGATCGAGTACGAGACGGAGTTGATGTCCCATGCACAACGCGGCTAAGGCCTACGGTGCCGTTTCGCAGGCCGGCCTGGCACCCCGCGAACTGGAAGCGCATGTCCTGCTGAAGGCGGCGGCACGCATCCAGCAGGTCGTCGACGAATGGGACATGCGCAAGCAGGAGTTCGAACCGGTCCTGCTCAACAACCGCAAGCTTTGGACCGTGCTCGTGTCGTCGGTCACGGACGAGAGCAACCCGCTCCCGAAGCCGATCAAGCAGAACGTCGCCAACCTGGCCGTTTTCATCTTCAAGCGCACGCTCGAGCTCACCCACGAGCCCGACCCGCGCCGCGCCGACATCCTCATCCAGATCAACCGCAACATCGCCGAAGGACTGCGCGCCCGCTCCGAAGCGGCCTGAGCGCGGGACCGGCCCGGCGACCGGACACAGACAAAAGCCGCGGCACGGGCCGCGGCTTTTTTGTCGGCGATGCGCCGTGGCACCGGCCAGCGGGCGGGTCAGCCCAGGTAGTTCACCAGCGACAGCTTCGAGATCATCGAGGTCGTCTGGTAGCTCGCCTGCAGCTGCGTCTGGAGGCTCAGGAGCTGCGCCACGACTTCCTCCGGCGTAGCGTTCTCGGCCGTGTCGAGCTGCGTCTGCAGGACGGCTTTCTTCGCCGCGTTGCGATCCTTCGCGGTGTTCACGTCCACGGATGCGAGCGCAAGCTCGGTCTGGATATCGTGCACCTTGGGCGAGCCTGTCGGCTCGTCGAGCGCCACGGTGAGCCGCTGGCGCAGCGCGTCGTAGCGCTCTGGCGAGTTCGGGTCGCTCGAGGGGAAGCTCTCCGCCGCCATGACCCCCAGCGACGCGAGCAGGTTCCGCAGCGCCGGCTCGTCCGCCTGCGCTCCCGACGCCACCGGCGTCCCTTCGTCCACGCGCGCCAGCGCCGTCTGGCGTGGCGATGCCGTCGAGTCGCCGACGTACCAGTCGACCGTGCCGGGGATGGTGCCGGCGAAGAAGTCCCGCGAGGCCTGCAAGGCGGACGCTGCCGCCAGCGACGTGCCGGCGAGTTCCGTGACGGCCGCGGTGAGGGCCGTCTGGAAGTTCGCCGCGGTAGCGGCCGGCGTTCCGCCGATGGCGAAGGTGGAGGTCGCGGAGCCCGTGTCCGTGGCGGCGCGGGCGGTGAGCGTCAGCCTCTCCGTCGTGCCGTCCGGCAGGGTCAGCGTCAGCGTATAGGCCGCGCCCGCCGACGGTTGGGTCGAGAAGTCGAAGGAGTTCGCGCCGGACACGGTGAGGCCGCCCGCGCCGGGCTTGGTGACCGTCACCGTCGTGCCGGACAGACCGACGGACAGCCCGCCGAGACCGCCAGCGAGGTCTGCCGTCTTGCGGTCCGTGATCGCCTGCTTCAGGCCGATCAGCCCCCCGCCCCCGTTGAGGATCAGGTCGGCGCTCGCCACCGGCCGCACGTCGGTCGAGCGCCCCGAGAAGAGGTAGCGGCCGTTGATGTTCTGGTTGAGCAGGTCGATCGCGTCGACGAAGCGGTTCGTCAGCATGATCTGCCCCTGCTGCGTTCCACCGGTGCGCAACTGGTAGCTGTCGAGCGAAAGCTCGTTGGAGGCGTCGGTCCGGCTCTTGTCGAGCGCCGTCAGGGTCTGGTCCATGACCTTGAGGCGCAGCGTCGCGTCCTTGATCACCCCGTCGTAGCCCTCGATCGCGGTGAGGCGCGAGCGCAGGTCGAGCGACGGCAGGCGGTTCGTGCCGAGCCCCTGCCAGTCGTCCGCGACCTTGCCGGTGGAGAGCTGGCGCTGCAGGTCCTCCATCGTCTCCTTGAGCGACACGAACCGGTCGGCATTGCGCCGGGTCGTGAGCGAGTCGACGGAGTAGCTGCCAGAGAAGACGTTGGTGATGCTCGACATGTCCTGTGCCTCACATCCTCATCAGGAGGTCCATCATGTCGCGCACGGCGCTCATGAGACGGGCGTTGGCCGAATAGGCGTTCTGGATCTGCACGAGCTGGGCGAGCTCCTGGTCGATGCTCACGCCCGTGGCCTGCGAGTAGCGGCTGTCGATGGAGGCCTGCACCACCTTCTGCCCCTCGTCGAGCCGGGCGGCCGAGGCGGCGACCTCGCCCTGCGCATCGACGACGCGGCGGGCATAGTCGACGACGCTGCCGGTGAAGGCCGACGACGTCCCGCCGATCCCGGCCTGCGGCGAGAACGCCTGCGACGCCTGCGTCAGCTGGTTCAGGATCCACGCGGGCCGCGTCGAGTCGCCCGAGGGCGTGAGCGGCGAGGTCGAGTAGACGACGAGCCGGCTGGGATCCGCCTTCAGGGCCGGGTTGAGGATCAGGCGCGACGACAGCCCAGTCTTCTGCGAGCCGGACTGGAAGGAGCCGGTGAAGACGCTGGCCGGGCTCGTCCCGCCGTCCACGAACACCGGCAGCGCGACGTCGCCGGTGAGGCCGGTCGTGCTGATCGAGGCGGACAGCCCCGTGACGCTCGTGCCGGCCGTCCCGTCGTTGACGATGCGAAGCGTGTTGCCGGACGGATTGGACACGGTGAAGCCCGCGCCCAGCGCCGTGTCGAGCGCCGCCGCGACGGCTGCGGGGCCGGCGGACCAGTCGAAGGCGATCTCGGTGTCGTTCGGGTCCGGCGTCGCGTTCGACGGCAGCGTTCCGCCGGCATCGACGCGGACCAGCGAGAAGGTTCGGGTCGCACCGCCCACCGTCGCGGTCAGGGTGACGACGTTGCCGGGCTGGATGCCCGTGAGGTCGACGTCGAAGCCGGTGAACGCGCCGGCGGTGGCCGCGGTGCCCGCCTGCGTGCGGTTGGACAGCGAGGAGGCCAGGGACGCCGCAAGCTCATCCATCTGCGCCTGCGCATCGACGAGCGTCTTGTCGCGCAGCTCCAGAAGGCCGGCGATCTCGCCGGAGCGAATGAGCCCCTGGGCGATGGCGTCGATCGCGCCGCCGCCGTTGGTCACGGTGATCGTGCCCACGCCCCGTCCGGTCCCGCTCGTGTACAGGGACGACGGGCCGAGCAGGCCGCGGGCATCGAAGTTCAGCGTCGCAGCCTGCCCGTTGCCGTAGAGGCGCAGGCCGGCCTGCGTCGTCAGCACCACCGAGCCGTCGGCGTTCTGCTGCGTGCGCACGTCGATGAGCTTGGCGAGCTCGTTGATGAGCGCGTCGCGCTGGTCCAGCAGCGAGGGTTCCTGTCCCAGCGTCTCCGACACGCGGCGGTCGGCGTCCTTGATCGCCGAGAGCAACTCGTTGGCGCGCTTCACGTCGGCGCCGATCTGCTGCTCGACCTGCGTGCGCAGGTCCTGGATGCCCGTCGAAACGCCGGCGATGGTGTTGGCCAGCGACTGAGCGGTCGACAGCACCTGCGTGCGGGCGGTCGACGACGCGGGGTCGTTGGCGAGGTCCTGGAGGGCCTTGGTGAATCCGTCGATGACGGAGGTCAGCGCGCTCGAGGATCCGGGGGTGCCGAACAGAGCCTGCAGCTGGTCCGTGATACGGGCACGGATCGCGGTATAGCCCGAACCCGACGTCTCTGCCCGCAGCTCGCGCTGAAGGATCTCGTCGAGCGCCCGCTGCACGCCGGTCGCCCGGGCGCCGGCGCCGAAGCCGTCGACCGCGACCTCCTGCACCGTCGCCTGTCGGCGGGTGTAGCCGGGCGTGTCGACGTTCGAGACGTTGTTCGAGATGACCTGGATCTGGGCCTGCGTGGTGCGCAGGCCCGACAGGGCATTCGTGAGGGCGCTGCTCAGACTCATGGGGACACCGTCGGCCCTTCAGCCGAACCCGGATTCACCGGATGATGTTGAGGACATCCTGCAGCATCTGCTGCGAGGTGGTGACCACGCGGGTGTTCGCCGAGTAGGCCTGCTGCGTGACGATCATCTTGGAGAATTCCTCCGCGATGTCGGTGTTGGACCCTTCCACCGTGCCGCTGATGACGGAGGTCGAGGACGGCGCGTAGAGCGGCTGTCCCGACTCCAGCGTCTCCTCGAAGGTCCCGCCGTCACGCCTCTTCAGCATGTTGTCGGCGTTGAACTGGGCCACCGCGATCTGCGCGATCGAGGATGTCTGGCCGTTCGAGTAGACCGCCTGGACGCGCCCGGCGTCGTTGATGGCGAGCCGCAGCAGGGAGCCGGCCGCGTAGCCGTCCTGGTTCAGCGCCGTCGGCTTGAACTGGCCGCTGATGTCGGCGAACTGGGTCAGGCCGCCGGCCCCGGGCGCGAACGCGATCGTGCCGAGGTTGGTGCCGTCGATCGTCATGTTGGTGATGTTGACGCTCGTCGGCGACGTCAGCTGCCCGGCGGAGTTGAAGGTGAAGTTGGAGCCGGCGTTGGCCCACTTCACCTGCGCGCCCGTGGCGTTTGAGTTGGTCATGTAGAACAGCTCCCAGGTGTCGGTGCCGCCGCTGGCGACGCTCGCCGACTTGCCCCAGCGCAGCTGCGCCGTGATGGCGTTGCCGAGCGGGTCGTACATGGTGACGCTGCCGCCCGAGATCGTCTGGTTGAGGAAGGAGGTCTCCTCCGCCGCGGTCACCGTGCCGGTGTTGCCGCGCGGGTCGACGGTGAAGCCGGTCGCGGTGATCAGCTCGGAGTTGGGCACCGTGCTGTCGGTGTTCGCCGTCTGCGGCTTGGCCGGCAGGTTGGCGCGGTAAGTGATGGTCGTGGAGGCGCGCGCCGGCACCTGGTCGTTGGTGAAGCGCAGCACGTCAGGCGCGCCCCCGACGATCGTGTCGGTCGTCGGATCCACCTGGTAGCCCACGAGGTAGTTGCCGGCCCCGTTGATGAGAAAGCCGTTCTTGTCGAGCTCGAAATCGCCGCGGCGGGTGTAGAGGTTCGAAGCGGAGAAGGTGGGCAGACCGCCGACGTAGTCCGCCCGGTCGCGCACCACGATGAAGCCCTCGCCGCTGAGCGCGATGTTCGTGCCGACACCCGTGGAGTTGAGCGGACCGTCGATCGTGTTCGTGCCGCGCGAGAACGCGGACACCGCGCCGCTCGACTGCTGGCGGACCGGCAGGTTGGGGACGAGGTCCTCGAAGCTGGTGTCGACGCGCTTGAAGCCCGTCGTCTGCGAGTTGGCGATGTTGCCCGAGATGTTTTCCAGCGCGTAGGACTGGGCCCTGAGCCCGGTCACGGCCGTGATCATCGCACCGAAGATACCCATGCGGCGAACCTTTCCTCGTTCGGCGGGCCGGCGCAGCACACGCGCCGGGCTCGCAAGAATTCGAGGATGCAACCGCAAGAGGTGTGCCAGCGAAATTTCCCAGCAATAACAGATCATTAACATCCGATTCACCACGCCATTCCGGAACATTCCGCCCTCCTCGCGCAGTCGCCCGGCAAGAATTGCCGGCCGGGAAAGGCGGCGTTCAGCGAACCACGTTCAGCGTGTCCTGCAGCATCTGCTGGCTCGTGGAGATGACCTTGGTGTTGGCGGCATAGGCCTGCTGGGTCACGATCAGCCGCGAGAACTCGTCGGCGATGTCGGTGTTGGAGCCTTCCAGAGAACCGGACTGGATGGTCGTCGTGCCGGCTCCCCACAGAGGATCGCCGGAATCGACCGTGGCCGCGAACGTGCCACCGCTGCCGCGCTCGAGCATGTCCGGGGCGCGGAACTGGGCGATGCCGATCTGGGCGAGTCCGCGGGCCTCGCCGTTCGTGTAGCGGGCCATCACCCGCCCGTCGTCGCTCACGTAGAGACTGTCGAAATCCCCCATCGCGGCGCCGTCCTGGTCGATGCGGTCGAGCTTCATCTGGCCCGTCGTGTCGGCGAACTGGGTGACCTTTCCGGCGATGTCGAGGGCGACCGCCGAACCAAGGCCGAGGGAGGACAGGTCCATGGACACGCGCTCGGTCGGAGCGGTCATGCGGCCGGCCCTGTCGAACGCGACCGTGGCGGCGCGCGACCAGCCCGCGAGATCGACCGATTCACCCGGGCCCGTCTGCGCATAGAGCCCCCATGTCGAGCCGACAGCGGTTTCGGACGTCTTGGCCCACCGCATCGATACATCCACCGGGTTCCCCCGCGTGTCGTAGAGCGTCAGCGAGGGGCCGGCGATCGAGTTTCGGGCGAAGGAGGACGCGCTGGGCGTCGTCGCCGGGGAGACCGAGGCGGGCGCCACGCCACCGGCATCCAGCCAGAGGTCCGAGGTGCCGCCGCTTCCCGCGGCCCGTGCCGTCGCGGGCGATGCCGGGATGTTGCCGCTGAACGAGACGGTCGTGGTCTCCTGGGCGGGCATTCGCCCCTCGGTCACCTTGATCACGTCCGGCCGTCCACCGATGACGGAGCCCGTTTCGGGATCCAGCGGATTCCCGACAAGGTAATGGCCCGCGCCGTTGACGAGATAGCCGCTGCGGTCGACCGTGAAGTCTCCCCGGCGGGTGAAGAGCGTGGACGCGGAGAAGGTCGGGACCGCGCTGGTTCCGTCGATCCGCTCGCGGACGGCGATGAACCCCTCCCCGTTGAGGCCGAAATGGGTCGGCACGCGCGTTTCGGAGAGCGTTCCGGCGAGGCCGTTCGTGCTGCGGGAAAAGGCTGCGACCGATCCTCCGTTCTGCTGCCGAAGCGGGGCGGTGGTCACCATGTCGGCAAAGCCGGTGTCGACGCGCTTGTAGCCCGTCGTCTGGGAGTTCGCGATGTTCGAGGAGATGTTGCCGAGGGCGTAGGACTGCGCCTGCAGGCCCGTCACGGCATTCACGAGGGCGTTGAAGATGGACATCGGCAATCATCCTTCTGGATGGGCGCCCCGGCAGTCCGGAGCGAGAACGAACAAAAGAATGCCTGTCCCGCCGCAAGCCGGGTGCCAGCCAAAACATCAATGAAATCAGGAACAACAGCCTGGAATTGCGGAAGAATGCGCCGGTTGCAGACACTCTACCGGGCAGGCTTTGCCGGGCCTTCCGTCGAGAAGAGGATCGACGCCACGTCCGTGATGGTGGGCGGCGGCTCGGCGGCGAAGGGAAGCGGCCGGCACACGGCGATGGCGGACAGCCCGACCCGCGCCGTCAGCAGGCCGTTGAGGACGCCCTCTCCGAGCCGCGCCGAAAGTCGCGCGGCGATTCCGTGGCCGAGCACCTGCTGCACGAGCCCCTCCCCCACCGCCATGCCGCCGGTGACGGCAAGGTGCGCGCCGACGGCGCGCAGCAGGCGGAGGAAGCCCAGGACGCCCGGCCGGCCGCCGTAGATCTCCGAGATCCGCCGCACCAGCCGCAGCGCCTGCGCGGCCACGAAGACCAGATCGACGATGGCGCGGGGGGAGATGGCCGTCACGACGGAGACACGCCGCGCCGCCGCCATCACCGCCGCGCGAGCCTCATGGTCGAGCGTGACAAGGAGCTCGCGCTCCGCCAGCCGGATGAGGTCGGCACCATCGATGACGTCGTCGGAGGCGGCCGCGAGGCGCGCCCGGGCCCGTGCGGTGTCCGGCCGCCCGGCATAAAGCGAGTGCAGTTCGTCGAGCACGGCGCGCCCCGCCCGCCCGTCGTCCGACGCGAGGACCGCCTCTGCGCGCTCCTTCAGGCGCGCGATCGAACGAGCCCGCACGATCCCGGCGATCTCGCGCCCCGCGAGCACGACCACCGCGAGCGCCGCCAGTGCCGCGAGCGCCAGCGCCACTGCGCCGGCCACGGTATTGCGGGCGAGAAGATCGGTGATGAAGGCCTCGAGGCTCGCGCCGAGCCAAAGCAGCAGCAGACCGCCCAGCGAGCCCGCGAGCACGCCGCCCCACCCGAAGAGCCGCCGCCCGAGCCCCAGCTCGGCCTGGTGCTCCTCCTTGGCGACGACCCTGTCCTCCTCGCGCAGGAACGCGGCCTCGTCGTCCGTCTCCTGCAGCGTGAAGCCCGACGGTTCCGCAACCGGCGTCTCGGGAGGAGCCGACGGCTTGCCATCGAGACGGAAGGCCCGGGGCGCCTTGCTCATGAGAGGCGGTCTCCTGCCAGGAACTCGAGCGTCCGGTCGAGCCGGATGTGCGGCAGCGGCCCGGGGCCGCCATCGCTGGCGCGGGCCGTCATCGGCGGGCGGAAACGGACGAAGCGCAGCCCCGCACCGTCAAGGCCGGCCCGCGCCAGCGCCACCGCCGGATCAGCCGGCAGTTCGCCGGGGAAAACGGCCGCCTCGGCCACCCCGTCGAACGTGTCGCCGCCGATGGTCTCGCCGGCCAGGGGCACGCCGGCGATGGCGTCGATCTCCTGGCGGCGCTCCGTCAGCCTCACCTCGCGCGTGGCCCGCACGGAGGCGAGCGCCACGACGTCGACACGCGCGCCGAGGTGGAGAGCCCGCGAGCGAGCACGCTCCACGAGCAGTCCCAGAACGGCTTCCAGCCGGTCGTGGCTTGTGTGGTGAAGATGATCCGCCTTCGTTGCGGCGAAGAGGACGCGGTCGATGCGGGGGCGCAGCATCGACGAGATCAGTGAGTTGCGCCCGGTGCGGAACGCGCCGAGCACATCCTCCAGCGCCCGCTGCAGGTCGGCCACGGCGGCCGGCCCGGCGTTGAGCGCCGCCATCACGTCCACGAGCACGACCTGCCGGTCAAGCCGGGCGAAGTGGTCGCGGAAGAACGGCCGCACGACATGGTCCCGATAGGCCTCGTAGCGCCGCTCCATCATCGCGGCGAGCGACCCGCGGGAGCCCCCCTGCCCCTCCCCGAGGTCGACGGGCGCGAACGTCAGCGCCGGCGAGCCCTCCAGGTCCCCCGGCATCAGGAAGCGGCCGGGCGGCAGCGCCGAGAACGACAGGGGCTCGGCCCTCGCCGCGACCAGCGCGGCGCGGAACAGGTCGGCCAGTTCGCGCGCCGTGGTCTCGTCCGCCGGCCCGTCGGCCGGTGCCTCGGAGAGCCGGGCGAGGAACGGCGCCGAGGCGTCCGCCCGCTCCGGCAGGCGTGCGGCGGCCAGCGCCTCCCGCGACCACGTAGCGAAGTCCTTGTCCAGAAGGGCGAGGTCGAGAAGCCACTCGCCGGGATAGTCGACGATGTCGAGCGTCAGCGTCTTCGGTCCGGACGTCCACGACGTGCGGCTCTCATACTCGATGACCAGCCGCAACTCGGAGATGCGGCGCGTCGACTCTGGCCACCGGCGGTCGAGCCCCGCCGTCAGGTCGCGCAGGTGGTCCTCGTAGGCGAAGCGCGGCACTGCATCGTCCGGCTGCGGCGACAGCGTCGCCTTGCGGATCCGTCCCTCCGACATGGCCCGGAAGACGGGCAGGCGCGCCTGCCGCGTCAGCGCGTGCACCAGCGCCGTGATGAAGACCGTCTTTCCCGACCGGGAGAGGCCGGTCACGCCGAGCCGCAGGGTCGGGCTCGCGAGGTCCGTGACGCTGTCGGCGAACGCCTGCGCCGCGATCCTGAGGTCGAGAGTGATGTCGCTGAAGGACGGCAAAGGCGGGACTCAGTCCGTTTCCGGTCCCCGCAATGTGGGGATTGCAGGCCCGGTTGTCGACGGCGCCGCCCTGGCGGCTCAGTCCTCGTCGCCGCCCGGCGTCACGAAACGATCGAGGCGGCCCGCCCCGAACGCGATGTCGGCCCAGTTCTCGACCGGGATATCGACGACGGCGACACCCGAGGTCGGGAACTTCTGCCGCATGCGTGCGAAGGCATAGCGGTCGCCATGGCCCGTGAGGTCGCGCGCAAGTTGCGCCATGCCCGGATTGTGCCCGACGACCACCAGCGTCCGCACGGAAGCGGGGGTGCGCCGGACGATGGCCATGAGCGTGTTGGTCGAGGCGTCGTAGATGTCGTCCTCGAACTGCACCGGGACGGGGCCCAGTGCCGGCGCGGCCTGCTCCCACGTCTGCCGCGTGCGCAGCGAGGGGGAGACCAGCGCGAGGTCCGGCAGGATCTGCTCCTCGGCGAGATAACGCCCCGTTGCGGCGGCGTCACCCAGCCCCCGCTCCGCCAGGGCCCGGTCGAAGTCCGGCGCGGCGCCGTGCGGCACCGCCTTGGCGTGGCGGAAGATGACGAGGCGCTTCATCTCAGCGCCCCTCCCGCCTCGCGATGAAGGCGATGCGCTCGAACAGGTGCACGTCCTGCTCGTTCTTCAGGAGCGCTCCGTGCAACGGCGGGATGAGCTTCTTCGGGTCGTGCTCGCGCAGCGTATCGGGGCCGATATCCTCGTTCAGAAGCAGCTTCAGCCAGTCGAGCAGTTCGCTGGTGGACGGCTTCTTGCGAAGCCCGGGCGTCTCGCGGACCTCGAAGAAGATGCGCAGCGCTTCCCCCACCAGTCGCTTCTTGATGCCGGGGAAGTGCACCTCGACGATCCGCTCCATCGTCTCCGTGTCGGGAAAGCGGATGTAGTGGAAGAAGCAGCGGCGCAGGAACGCGTCCGGCAGTTCCTTCTCGTTGTTCGACGTGATCACGACGATGGGACGGCGCGCCGCCTTCACCGTCTCGCCGGTCTCGTAGACGTGGAACTCCATGCGGTCGAGTTCGAGCAGCAGGTCGTTGGGAAACTCGATGTCGGCCTTGTCGATCTCGTCGATCAGCAGCACCGGCCGCGCGTCGCTCTCGAATGCCTCCCAGAGCTTGCCCTTGCGGATGTAGTTGCGGATGTCGGAGACGCGGGGATCGCCGAGCTGGCTGTCGCGCAGCCGTGACACCGCGTCGTACTCGTAGAGGCCCTGCGCCGCCTTCGTCGTCGACTTCACGTGCCAGGTGATCAGCGGGGCCTTGAGCGCGGAGGCGATTTCCTCGGCCAGCACGGTCTTCCCGGTGCCGGGCTCCCCCTTCACGAGGAGCGGACGTTCCAGCACGATCGCCGCGTTGACGGCGACGGTGAGGTCTTCGGTGGCGACGTAGCTGTCGGTGCCCTGAAAGCGCATGCGGTTGTTCCCGTGAACGTCACCGCAACCTAGGACCCGCCCCTCCCCGCGGCAAGCGGCGCCGGGTGGGCCAGGGACAAGCGGCCCCCGCTCCTCAGCCATGCCAGCGTTCCGAGCCCCGCGGCGCGCCCCGTGGCGAGGCAGGCCTGCAGCAGGTAGCCGCCCGTCGGCGCCTCCCAGTCCAGCATCTCGCCCGCGACGAACACACCCGGCCGGGCCTTGAGCATGAAGGACGGATCGAAGGCATCCGCCGCGACTCCCCCGGCGCTCGAGATCGCCCGCTCCAGGCCCGCCGTCGCCACGAGCCGGACGGGGACGGCCTTCACGAGCGCCGCCAGCGCCGACGCGTCGGAAGGCAGCCGGCCCGTGGACTCGCGCAGGAGCCCCACGGCCGCGGGAGAGAGGTTCAGCCGCTTGCGCAGGCGGGTCGACAGGCTCTCACCCGGCCGCGCGGCGTCGAGGCGCTCGGCGAGCCGTTCGACGGTCTGGTCGGGCTTCAGGTCGACATGCAACGTCGCCGCGCCCTCGCCTGCGATGCGGTCGCGGATAAGGCCGGAGAGCGCGTACACGGCGCCGCCCTCCAGTCCGCCGGCGGTGATCATGATCTCGCCCCGCGACGAGCGGCCTTCGAGCGACAGCGCCACGCCCTTCACCGGCTGGCCCGCGAACCGCGCCGAAAAATCCGGGCTCCAGCGGGCGAGGAAACCGCAATTCGAGGGCGCGAAGTCGCTGACCGCGACGCCCCATCCGCGCAGGATCGGGACCCAGCCGGCGTCCGAGCCCAGTCGGGCCCAGCTGCCGCCGCCGAGGGCCAGGATCACGGCATCCGCATCCTCCACGATCTCTGTCCCTTCAGGACCAGATGCGAAGCGGAGCCGGCCGTCCGGATCCAGACCGATCCAGCGGGATCGGGTCCGGAGGGTCACACCGAGCTGGCCGAGCCGCGCGAGCCACGCCCGCAACAGCGGTGACGCCTTGAAGGCGACCGGAAAGACGCGCCCGCTCGATCCCACGAAGGTCTCCTGCCCCAGGCCCGCCGCCCAGACGCGGGTCGCCTCGGCGTCGAAGCCGCGGACGGCGGGCTCCAGCCACGGCATCGCGGCCCCGTAGCGGCCCAGGAAACGGTCCAGCGGCTCGGAATGGGTGAGGTTGAGGCCGCCGCGCCCCGCGATCAGCAGCTTGCGGGCCGGCGAGGGCATGTGGTCGTGCACGGTGACCCGCAGTTCGCCCGGTGCAGCGGCTGTTGCCAGCGCCTCCGCGGCCATGAGGCCGGCCGGCCCGCCGCCCACGACGGCGACGCGAAAGGGCGTCCTCGGTCCGCTCATCGGGCCACCTCCCAAGGCGGCTCTACCCGCCGCGCAATGCTCCGGCAAGGCGCACCGAGAACCGCCCGGCCGCTCCGGGCGTTGCCGGTCCACACCGTAAACCCGCCTCATCGCGGAGGATGTCATGCGTATCCTGCTTTTCCCCCTCGCCCTGCTGGCCATCGGATTCGCCGCGCCCGCATCTCCGGCCACGCCGATCTCGCCACCGGTCCGTGCACTCGTGGAGGCCGGCACATCCCCGACGCCCGTGCGCCATTACCGGCGGCATGGGCCGCGCTGGTCCTACTACTATGGCCCGCGCTACCGCGTGGCGCGGCCCTACGGCTGGCGCGACTATGACGGAACGCCCTTCAGTCGCCCCCCTTACACGTTCGGCTGGGGCTACGATCCGGGCAACAACGGGGGCGGGCCCTACTACAATCGCCGCCGTCTCCCGCCGAGCTCCGGCGCCCGGGAGGGGTTCTGAACCTTGACAGGACGGGTTGGCGGGGCCACCTGACCGCGTTGGGAGGCCTGTCATGATCAGGATCATCAGCGGCTCGTCCACCGGCCGCATCGGGACGGCGACCATTCCGGGCTGGGCCGTCGGGCTCGCCGGCGCGGCCGCCGTGGCCATCGGCCTCGTCATCCTCGTGCTGGGGCTGGGGATCGCGCTCGTCCTCGCCCCCATCGCCATCGGCGGCGCACTCATCGCGCGCTGGCGGCTGAAGCGCGCCTTCGACGAGGCCGCAGCCGACCTCGAGCGGCGCGAGGCGCCCGCCGGCGTGATCGACGCCGACTACCGCGTCATCGACGACCGCCGGCCCTGAGCGGCCGGCGGCTTGTCGAGGGCCCGCATCCGGCCGACAATCGTGCCATGTTCCTGACCTTCTTCTCCAACCTGCGCGACGCGAAGGTGCCCTGCACCTTGCGCGAGTATCTCGTGCTGATGGAGGGGCTCGAGAAGTCGGTGACAGACCTGTCGCCCGACGGCTTCTACCACCTTGCGCGCACCTGCCTCGTCAAGGACGAGCGCAACCTCGACAAGTTCGACCGCGTCTTCTCCCAGACCTTCCGCGGCATCCTGTCCTCGCCCGCCGAGCAGGGGGAGGCGGAGATCGCCGGCATCCCCGAGGAGTGGCTGCGCAAGCTCGCCGAGAAGCACCTGACCGAGGAGGAGAAGGCGCAGATCGAGGCGATGGGCTGGGACAAGCTCTGGGAGACGCTGGAGCAGCGCCTGCGCGAGCAGAAGGGCCGCCACCAGGGCGGCAACAAGTGGATCGGCACGGCCGGCACCTCCCCCTTCGGCGCCTACGGCTACAACCCGGAGGGGGTGCGCATCGGCCAGGAGGGCAACCGCAACTTCAGGGCGGTGAAGGTCTGGGACCAGCGGGAGTTCAAGGACCTCGACGACACCGTCGAGCTGGGCACACGTACCATCAAGATCGCGCTGCGGCGCCTGCGCAAGTTCGCCCGCACCGGCGCGGCGGAGGAACTCGACCTCGACGCCACCATCCGCGAGACGGCGAGCCACGGCTTCCTCGACGTGCAGATGCGCCCGGAACGCCGCAATGCCGTGAAGGTCCTGCTGTTCTTCGACATCGGCGGCTCGATGGACTGGCACGTCGGCCAGGTGGAGGAACTCTTCTCCGCCGCCCGCGCCGAGTTCAAGCACATGGACCACTTCTACTTCCACAACTGCCTCTACGAGGGGGTCTGGAAGGAAAACCGCCGCCGCCGGCAGGACCTCACGCCGACCTGGGACATCATCCGCACCTATCCGTCGGACTACCGGGTGGTTTTCGTCGGCGACGCGTCCATGAGCCCCTACGAGATCGTCGCTCCCGGGGGCTCCGTCGAGCACTGGAACGAGGAAGCGGGCCAGGTCTGGCTGCAGCGTGTCCTCGGCCATTTCCCGCGCGCGGCGTGGATCAACCCGGTGAAGCCGACCCAGTGGGGTTACACGCAGTCGATCCAGATGCTGAAGGGCCTCATGGAGGGGCGGATGTTCCCTCTGACGCTGGAAGGCCTCGACGGCGCGATGAAGGCGCTGGCCCGGTGAGCGACGCGGCCGAGGCGGAAACCCGCGACATCACCGAGGATCCGGTCTACCGGCAGCGCCCGCGCCCGTTCGGGCCCGAGGTGACATGGCGGCTGGAGCCCGAGACGCTCTACGCGGACAGTGGCCTGCGCAACAAGCGGGTGCCTTACCGCGACATCGTCGCGATCCGCCTCACCTTCGCGCCCACCAACATCACGTCCCACGGCTTCAAGGCCGTCATCCGCCTCGCGGACGGCAAGACGCTGACCTTCGGGTCGCTGTCGTGGCGGACGTACTTCGAGGTCGAGCGGCAGGACGCCGACTACCGCGCCTTCGTCACCGACCTGGTGGCGCGCGCGGGGCGGGCCAATCCTGCGGTGGAACTCGTCGCAGGGAAGCCTCGGCCCGTCTGGCTCGCTGCAACGGCGGTGGGAGCCCTCACCGGCGCGGGGCTCGCCGCCGCGGTCCTGTGGGGCGCGACACAGGGTGCCTGGACGTTGTCGGCGCTCGCGCTGCTCTTCCTGGTGCCATTCGCGTGGCAGGCGTGGGGCATGGCGACCCGGAACCGGCCGGCGTCCTTCACGCCGGACGCCGTCCCCGACGCGGTGCTGCCGGGCGCCTGACGCGCCCGGCCGAAGACGCCGCGGCGACGATCAGGCCGGCTGGCGAACCACCAGCACCGAGCACTCGGCGTGCCGCACGATGGTGGAGGCGTTCGATCCGAGCAGATAGGTCGCCATGCCCGGACGGTGCGAGCCCACGATGATCAGGTCGGCCTCGACCTTCTTCGCCTCGGCGAGAACTTCGTTGTAGACCGAGCCCATGCGCACGCTGGTCGTGACCGACCCTTTCGGCAAAGCGACGGTGGCGGCGAGGTCGGCGATCTCCTTCTCGCACTGGCCCTGCTGCTCCTCGTCGAAAGACGGGGGCACGTACTCCATGAACGTCACCGGCATGATCGAGCGGACATAGACCAGCCGCACGTTGGCGCCGGTGATGGCGGCGAGCGCGACCGCCTTGTCGAGCGCCGGGCGGGACACCTCGATCTCGGCGAGATCGACGGGAACGAGGATGTGCTTGAACATGGGGGACCTCCTGTAGCCGGTTGCACGACGACCCTAGGACCAGCGGCCAGGGTCGACCTTGCGACAGGTCAACGTCGACCGACCCAGCCCCGAATGCAACCTGGAGCTGGGCCGTGCCGTCGCGGCCCGCGGCCTCACACGACGGTGCGGAAGGCGCCGCCGTCGATGAGGATGCTCTGGCCCGTGATGTAGCCCGCCTGCTGGCTGGCGAGGAAGGCGCACAGTTCGCCGAATTCCTCGGAGTTTCCGAGGCGGCGCGCGGGGATCGTCGCGATCCGCTCCTGGGTCACCGTCTGGGGATCGACGCCGCGCAGGTCCGCCATGCGCTTCGTCCCGCTCCGCAGCCGGTCCGTGTCGAAGGCGCCCGGCAGGATGGCGTTGACGGTCACGCCCGCGTGGGCGACCTCGCGCGCGACACCGGCGAGAAAGGCCGTCAGGCCCGCACGGGCGCCAGAGGACAGATCCAGGCCCGTCAGCGGCGTGCGCACGGAGGCGGACGTGATGTTGATGATGCGGCCGAACCCGCGCGCCATCATCCCGTCGATGACCCGCTGGATCAGTTCGATCGGCGTGACCATGTTCTGGATGACGCCCTCGATCATTGCCGGCCGGTCGATCTCCCGGAAGCCCTTCGGCGGCGGCCCGCCGTTGTTGTTGACGAGGATGTCCGGCTCCGGGCAGGCCGCGAGAAGCGCATCCTGGCCGGCGCGCGTGCTGACGTCGGCGACGACGGGGATAATCCGCGCGCCCGTCGCCTCGAGTTCACGGGCCGTCGCGTTCAGCACCTCGGCGTTCCGGCCGTTGATGACGACCTCGCAGCCCGCCAACGCGAGCGAGCGTGCGCAGCCCTTCCCGAGTCCCTTGCTCGAGGCGCAGACGATGGCCTTGCGGCCGGCGATACCCAGATCCATGTGCGGTCTCCCGTGCTTGGCGATCCCCTTCCCGCTCACGAGAAGAGGGCGATCTTGTCCTCCGTCGACAACGCGTCGATCGCGGCGAAGGGCGCCGCGCGCGGGTCGAGGCGTTCGGTGCGCGGCGCCGGATCGGGCCGCGGCTGGGCCGGTGCGGCCGGAAGGGCCGCAGGCGCCGGCGCAGGCTGGCGCGGGTGGCGTGCCCGCTGCTCGACGAAGGCGATGTCGTCCTTGATCCGCGCCGGTGCCTGGTCGAGCACCGTCCCACGGCGGTTGTCGGGCGAGGCGACAGGCGCCATCGTCTCGATGACGGCCACGTCCGACGACCACGAGTGGATGATGGCCTGGATGCGGCTCTCGACGAACTTCAGCGTCGCCAGAACGGACCGCAGGCGGTTCGTCGTCAGGGCGTGGTGATTGGAGGCGCGATAGATCTCCAGGGCCTGTCGGTTGAGATCGTCGAGGAGAACCGGATCGGCGCGGCCGTCGCGCAGCGACCACGCGATCTCCTGCACGTGCTCGGCGGCGTTGAACACGTCCGTGTCGGCCTTCTCGGCGGCTGCGAGGAGATCCTCGAACGCCCGTTCCGCGAGCGGCGGACCGGGGGAGCCCTCCGCGGCCTCCACGATCGAGCCCGCGATGTCCTTTCGGGCCCGCGCGACGTGATCGGCCATGTCGAGCAGCTCGCGCCGCAACCGCAGGGCATCGTCGCCCGGCTTCTCGCGCGTGATCGCCTGTTCGATGCGGTCGAGGGCCCTCAGCAGGGTGGTCGTGTCGGAATGGCGGTTGCGCCGCGCGTACTCCGTGAGGAACCAGCGGCCGCGTGCGGTCTCCATCACGGCCGCCTCGATGGCGTCGTAATCGGCGGCGGTCAGCGCAGGCGGCTTGTCCTCGGCCATGAAACCCCTGTCGGCGCCCGCCGGGCGTGGCGAATCGCGGTCAGGCCCCGCAGGGAGGCCTGCCGACACAGCACCACCGGGTGCCCCGTTCCGCAAGGGACCGCGGCTCATCCCCACAGCGCTCTCGACAGCGGATGCACGAGGCTTCCGTCGTACCGCAGGCCGCCCGGCCGGTCCTGCGCAAGCAGCAGCGGCCCGTCGAGGTCGACGAACCGCGCCTGCGGCGTCAGCAGCATGGCGGGTGCCATGGCGAGCGACGTGCCGACCATGCAGCCGACCATGACGTCGAGCCCCTCCCCCCGCGCCGCCGCGACGAGCGACAGCGCGCTGGTCAGGCCTCCTGTCTTGTCGAGCTTCACGTTGATCGCCGCGTAGCGCCGGGCGACCGCCGGAAGGGTGTCGATGCCGTGGGCGCTCTCGTCGGCACAGACGGGCACGGGCCACGACGTGCCCTCCAGCGCCGAGTCGTCCGCGGCCGGGAGCGGCTGCTCGACGAGGCGGACCCCTGCCTTCGCGCAAGCGTCGAACTGGCGCGCCAGCGTGGCCGCGGACCAGCCCTCGTTCGCGTCGACGACCAGTTCCGCATCGGGCGCCCCGTCGCGCACCGCCGCGATGCGGGCGGGATCGTCCTCTCCCCCGCCGAGCTTGACCTTGAGAATGGGCCGGTCGGCCGCCTTGGCGGCGCTCTCCGCCATTTCGGCAGGCGACCCCAGGCTGATCGTGAAGCATGTCGTGGCCGGCGACAGCCGGTCGATGCCGGCAAGCACGTGGGCGGGAACCCTCGCGACCTTGGCTTCGAGGTCCCACAGGGCGCAGTCGAGCGCGTTTCGCGCGGCGCCGGCGGGCATCGCCGCCACGAGCCCCTGCCGGTCGAGCCCGGCTTCGAGCAACGGCCGAACGGCTTCGATCTGGCCGGCGACGCTCTCGACGGTCTCCCCATAGCGTGCATAGGGCACGCACTCCCCGCGGCCCGCGGTGCCGTCCTGCGTCACCGTGACCACCAGGACGACCGCCTCGGTCCGCGATCCCCGCGAGATCGTGAAGCGGCCGGCGATCGGAAAACGTTCGACGGCGACGGTGAGGGTTCGGGCCATGGGCGCTCCGTCCGCGGCCGAAAGCCCCCGGGGGCTTGCTCGACTCGGTCCGGCGCGCACGATAGGAGTCCAACCCCGTGGTCTCAAGGGCAGGATCAGCGATCGCCGATGGCCAGCGCTCCGCAGTTCTCGATCGACAAGCATGGCGGGGAGGCGCGCGTGCTGCTCTCCGGCATGTGGACGTCGAGCGAGGGCGAGCAGGTGGAGGTCGCGGGGCTCGGCGTGGTCAGCGCCGCGGCGGGGAGCAGCAGCGTCCTCCTCGACCTCACGGGCGTGGAGCGGCTCGACACCCTTGGCGCCTGGGTCGTGGACCGCGCGCGTCATGATGCGGAACAGACCGGCTCGACCGTCCGCTATGTCGGGCTGCGCGAGGAGCACCGCATCCTGCTGCGGGAGGTGGCCTTCCACGACGTGGGGTCGGTCAAGCCGCCGGCCTCCTCGCCGGTGGTCGGCCTTCTTGCCGACGTCGGCGAGGCCGTGGTCGATTCGGGCAAGGACGTCGTGGGCGGCGTTTCGTTCCTCGGCGCCCTCGTCGCGGCGATGGGCCGCACGATCGTCCAGCCCTCTCGGTTCCGCTACACGTCCGTCATCTACCACCTGGAGGCGGTGGGCCTGCGCAGCGTGCCCATCATCACGCTCATCTCCTTCCTGGTCGGCTGCATCGTCGCCCAGCAGGGGATCTTCCAGCTCCAGAAGTTCGGGGCGACCGCGTTCGTCGTCGACCTGATCGGCATCCTCACCCTGCGGGAGCTCGGCGTGCTGCTGACCTCGATCATGATCGCCGGCCGCTCGGGCTCGGCCTTCACGGCCGAGATCGGCTCGATGAAGATGCGCGAGGAGATCGACGCCCTGCGCGTGATGGGCCTCGATCCCATGGAAGTGCTGGTGCTGCCGCGGATCATCGCGCTGATGATAGCGATGCCGCTGCTGACCTTCCTGGCCGACATCGCCGCGCTGTTCGGCGGCGGGGTCGTCGCCTGGGTCTACGGGAACATCTCGCAGGACGTGTTCCTGTCGCGCCTGCAGAGCGCCATCGGGCTCAACACCTTCCTCGTCGGCCTGATCAAGGCGCCGTTCATGGCGCTGGTCATCGGCGTCATCGCCACGATCGAGGGCCTCGCCGTGAAGGGATCGGCAGAATCGCTTGGCCGGCAGGTCACGTCCTCGGTGGTGAAGGCCATCTTCATGGTGATCGTGGTCGACGGCCTTTTCGCCATGTTCTTTGCGGCCATCCGGTACTGAGGGCGGGATGGCGCAAGGCAACGGCTCGACCCCACCCTCCCCCGCCGGATCGCGCGAGACGATCATCGAGGTCCGCGACCTCGTCGTCGCCTTCGGCGAGAAGCGGGTCATGAACGGCCTCGATCTCGACGTCTTCCGCGGCGAGATTCTGGGCTTCGTCGGGGCGTCCGGCGCCGGCAAGTCCGTGCTCACCCGCACGATCCTCGGGCTGGTGAAGAAGCAGTCCGGCTCGATCAGGGTGTTCGGGCAGGACCTCGACGCCCTCGCGCCGCCCGAACGGCGCCTCCTCGAACGGCGTTGGGGCGTGCTGTTCCAGCAGGGGGCGCTGTTCTCCTCGCTCAGCGTGAAGCAGAACGTGCAGGTCCCGATGCGCGAGTATCTCAAGTTGTCGGACCGGCTGATGGACGAGCTGGCGATCCTCAAGCTCGAGATGGTGGGACTGAAGCCCGATGTCGCCGAGAGACGCCCGTCCGAGCTTTCCGGCGGCATGATCAAGCGCGTGGCGCTGGCCCGCGCGCTGTCGCTCGATCCGGAGATCGTCTTCCTCGACGAGCCGACCTCCGGCCTCGACCCGATCGGCGCGCAGGATTTCGACGAACTGATCGCGACGCTGCAGAAAACGCTGGGCCTGACCGTGTTCATGGTGACGCACGATCTGGGGAGCCTCTATTCTGTCTGCGACCGCATCGCCGCGCTCGGCAACGGCAAGGTGATCGCCGCAGGATCCATCGAGACCATGCTGTCCTCGACGGACCCTTGGCTGCAGTCCTATTTCCACGGCAAGCGTGCCCAGAAGCTGGTGGGCGCGGCGCCCGCCGAGACCCACGGCTGAGGAGACGATGGAAACCCGCGCCAACTACGCCCTCATCGGCCTGTTCACGCTCGCGGTGCTGGCAGCGGCGTTCGGCTTCGTGTTCTGGTTCTCCGGCAAGGACGCGACGACCAAGCTCGTCACCTACCGGGTGATCTTCAACGGCTCGGTCTCCGGGCTCTCGCGCGGCGCACAGGTGCTCTACAACGGCCTGCGGGTCGGCGAGGTGACGGCGCTGCAGCTGCAGGCGGACGATCCCAGCAAGGTCGTGGCGCGCATCGACGTGGATGCCACGACGCCGATGAACGTCGACACGCGCGCCCGGCTGGAGTTCCAGGGCCTGACGGGCGTCGCCTCCATCCAGCTCTCGGGCGGGAGCCCCGGCGCCAAGCCGCTCGTCTCGACGGACGGCAAGCAGCCGCCGGTCATCTACGCCGACCGCTCGGACTTCCAGGACCTCCTCGAGAGCGCCCAGCGCCTCGCCAAGCGGGCGGACGACGTGCTGGCGAAGGCGGACGCGCTCTTCGCCGACAACGCGGGTTCGATCAGCCGCACGGTCCGCAACGTCGAGACGTTCTCCGACGCGCTCGCGCAGAACTCGCAGGGCGTGGCGCAGTTCCTGTCGTCCACCGGCAACGCCGCCGACAAGATCGCTGCCCTCTCCGTGGACCTGCAGCGCCTCTCCGAGAACATCGACCGGATCGTGAAGGGCGTCGACCCCGCGGACGTCGGCAAGATCATCTCCAACCTGCAGGAGGTCACGACGGCGTTCGCCCAGGAGAAGGACCGGATCGCCGGCATCTTCTCGGATGCCGCCACGCTGACCAGCCGCCTCAACCGATCGTCGCAGGTCCTCGAGTCGGCCATCAACGAGGCGAGCGACCTGTTCCGGGCGATGAACCCGGAGTCGGTCGGCCGCACGGTCCAGAACCTCGACCGCTTCACCGCCGTCCTCGGCAACAACGCCCAGCAGGTGGACGAGGTGCTGCGCAACACCAGCGAGCTCACCGCCAAGCTGAACAAGGCCGGCGACCGCATCGATTCGGTGCTGGCGGATGCCGGGTCGGCGCTGAAGTCGCTCGACGGCGCCCTCAAGGGCGTTGACGGCACGAAGGTGGCCCGCACGATCGACAACATCGACCGCTTCGCGACCTCGCTGGGCGCCAACAGCGGCAAGGTGGACGAGATCGTCCGCAACGCGACGGAACTCTCGGAGAAGCTCAACCGGTCGGCCGACAAGGTGGACGGGCTGCTCGCCAGCGCGGAAAGCGTCATCGGATCGCCGGAGACGAAGGGCGCCATCACGCAGATCAGCGAAATGGCCCAGTCGATCCGCAAGCTCGCCGACAACCTCGACAAGCGGACCGCCGAGATCACCGCCGGCTTCGGCAAGGTCACAGGGCCTGGCCTGCGCGACTTCGAGCAGCTGACGGCGGAGGGAAAGCGCACGCTCAACGAACTGAACCGCACGCTGCGCAGCTTCGAGAGCAATCCACAGCAGTTGCTTTTCGGCAGCAGGCCGTCCATCCCTGAATACCGAGGCAAGCCCTGAGTCCCCAAACCGCCCGGATCCCGCCCTGACCGCGCCCTCCCTCCATCGTCAGCCGTCACATCCCGGCGTCTCTTCGACGCGCCGCGGACTGCTGCTCGGCGCCTCTGCGGTGGCGGCGCTCGCGTTGGCCGGCTGCGGCTCGTTCCAGTCCCCGCCGGAGACCTTCGATCTCTCCGTGCCGGACGGCGCGCGGAAGGCGTCGCCCGGAGGGCGCCTCCTCGTCGTGGCCGAACCGGTGGCCCTCCAGACCCTGGAGTCGGATCGCATCCTCGTGCGCGGCGCCGACGGCTCGGTGAGCTTCCTGCCCGGCGTCCAGTGGTCGGACCGCCTGCCGCGCCTGCTTCAGAGCCGCATCGTCCAGAGCTTCGAGAACACTGGCCGCGCCGTCGGTCGCGCCGGCGGCGGCCTGTCGGCCGACGTGGCGCTGACCTCGGAGATCCGCTTCTTCGGGGTCCAGACCGGGGGCGGCGGCGCCCAGGCGGTCGTCGAGATTTCCGGCAAGCTGGTCGGCTCGGACGGCCGCATCCAGGCGCAGCGCGTCTTCCGCGCCGCCGCGCCGCTCCCCGCGGTTGACGGCCGCGCCGCGGCCGCCGCGCTCGATCAGGCGATGAAGCAGGTGCTGGCCGAGATCGTCCGCTGGGCCGGCCGGGGCTGAGAAGCGCCGCACCAGCCCTGGAGCACCAGCCCGGGAGCGGCGCCCGGAAGGCGCCGCACCCGTTGTCCGATCAGTCGAACTTGCCGCTGGCGTGGGCCAGGATCGTGTAGACCTTGCCCTCGTCCGAGGTCAGGACCGACTTGGCGAGCGCCGAGCCCCGGTCACCGGGCGCGATCTCGCTGAGGAGCTCCTCGAACTTCTCCACATACGCGTCGACCGTGTCCCGGAAGTCGGGATCGCGGCGGTAGCGCCGGCGGAACTCGTCGAAGCGCTCCTGCCCCTGCAGCGTGTAGAGCCTGCGGCTGAACACGTTGCGCTCTCCGGACGTGTAGCGGTCCCAGAGGTCGACCGCCGCCTCGTGGTCGATCATGCCGGCGATCTCGGAGGAGAGCGAACCGAGCGAATCCGCCGCCCGCTGAGCCGCGTCGGAAGCCGGCTTTGCGGGCGCAGGCGCCTGCGGCTGGGCGGGCCGCCCGGCCGGGCGCGCCTGCGGCGCAGGGGCTTCCGGATTGCGGCGCATCGAGGGTTCCTCGTCGTCCCGCGACGCGCGGGCGAGGAGCTCGGACAGCCAACCGCCGCGGGCGGTGCCGGAGGTCTCGCGGACGGGCGGTTCCGGCGCGCGGGGCGCGGGAGCCGGCGCAGGCTGCGCGGGAGGCTTGGGCGTCGCCGGAGGCATCTGGTCCGCCGCGCGCGGCCGCGGGACGGCGAGCGGCGACGGGATGTCAGCCCGGGGCATCTCGACCCGCGGCGCGGCCGGCGAGCGCGGCGGCTCGGGTCGGGGAGGCTCGGCGCGAGGCGGATCCTGGCGCGGAGCCTCCTGGCGAACCGGTTCCTGGCGAACCGTCTCCTGGCGGGCCGCATCCGGACGGGCCGCCTCGGCTCGCGGAGCCTCGGCCTTGGGCGTGTCCATGCGCGGCGGTTCGACACGGGCGGTGAGCCTGGCCGTCACGGCGCGCGGGGCTTCCGTCGGCGCCGGCTGACGGACCGGCTCGCTCATGCGGGCCGCAGGCTGCTGCGCCGGAGCCGCGGGAACCGGACGTTCGACGACCGGGGGCCGCCTGGGCGGTTCGGCCTCCACGCGCATGCCGACGTCCAGAGCCGTGTCCGAGCGCCGCACGAGGGCGGCGAGCTCGTTCAGCGCCTTGATCTGGTCAGCCACCACGCGACGCATGGCCGCCGTGGATTCCTGCGTCTCGCGCGGCAGGTCGAGCACCCCGCGGCGCAGTTCGGCCCGCGTCTCGTCGAGCTCGGCCTGCACCTGGGAGGCCAGCGTCCGCATCTCGGTCGCCGTCTCGCGGAAGCGCTCTGTCGCGTCGCCCATGGCACGGCTGATGTCGCCCATCAGCTGCTCGTAGGCACCGCGCAGGGCGAGAGCCGTGCGCTCGCGCTCCTTGCCCGTCGTGGCGCGCATCAGGTCGAACTGCTCGCCCATCGCGGCAGTGGCGGCGTCCGTGGCCTCCGAGAGGGTCCCGACGACCTGGCGCGTCCGCGCCTCCACCGTCCGCAGCCCATCCTCGACGAGGGTCGTGAAGCTGCGCGTGATGGCGTCGACATCCTCGGTGCGCGCATGGATCGCGCCGAGGATGTGCTCCATCCCCTCCTTGCGGTTGTCGAGAGCGACGGACACCCGCCGCTCGACCTCCTCGAGAGCGCGCGTCGCATCGAGCATCGCCGTCGTGTGCTCCTGCGTCGACGACGCCACCGAGCGGCTCTGCTCCTCCAGCCGGTGGAACAGGCTCGCGGCGTCGCGCAGGGCGCCCGTCGAGAGGGTGCGCAGCGCGTCGACCTGCTGGCCCGCCGCCACGGCCGTGGCCCGCGTGTCGCTGACGATCGAGCCGAGGGCATCGTGCAGCGAGGTCATCCGCTCGCCGAGCTCACGCTCCAGCGTGCCCAGGTTGTCGCCCGCCGCGGCGATGGCCGCCTCCAGCTGGCGGTTGGTTTCCGCAACCCGCTCGAGGCTTGCACCGAGCTCGTTGCGGAGCCGGTCGCCGGCCGACAGCAGACGCGCCACGGACAGGGCGGTGCCTTCGTCCACTGCGTTGCGCAGGGTCGCAGCCGATTCCTCGACCGTTCCCGTGAGAGCCTCGGCGCGCTCGCGGAGCATGTCGAGAATGGCGTTGCCCCGCGTCTCGAGCGACGCGGCGATCCCCTCGCCGGCCTCGTTGATGCCGCGGGAGGTCTCCGCGCCGACGGCCGAGAGACGCTCGGCCGCTTCGCGGCCGGACGTAATGATCGAGTCGAGCAGGCGGTTGCCGCGCTCCTCGACGATCTGGCGCAGGAGCTCGGTCTGGTGGCCGAACGCCGAGGTGACGCTCTGCGTGCCGGACGAGAGCGCCTCCGCGGCCTCTGCGCTGCGCCGGCCGATCTCCTCCGCGATCCGGGGCGCCTGCTCGCCGACGAGCTGCTCCAAGATGCCACGATGCGCGTCGAAGGTGGTGCGCAGAGCATCCGTGCCGGTCTCGAGCCGCTCGGCTGCCGCCGCGCCTTCCCGGACGATCTGCTGGACGAGACGGCCGCCGCGCTCCTCGATCGAGCCGACGAGGCGATCGGTGTGCTCGCCGAAGGTCGCGGCCACGGCGTTCGTGCCGGTGGACAGCGTCCGCTCGATCGTGGCGGCGGAGGTCTCGACGAGTGACGAGAGCTTCTGCGTGTGCTCGGACAGCGTGCCAGCGACCTTCTCGGTGTGCTGGGAGAGCGTCCCGGCCACGGTCTCGGTGCCTGCAGACAGGGACTGCCGCAGGGTCTCGTCGGTCTGGCGCAGCAGGTCGGCGATGCGGTCGGCCTGCTCGCCGAGCGACGTGCGGATCGAGGCGGTGCCGGTGGAGAGCGACGTGCGGATCGCCTCGCCCTGCGTGTCGAAGAGGCTGGCGAGTTCCGCCGTGCGCTCGCCCAGCGCGTGGGCGACCGAGCCGGCCCCGCTCGACAGGGCGTCGGCAAGGACCCGCGCCCGCTCGTCGAGCGTCGAGCTGACGCTGTCGAGCCGGTTGACGACGCGCTCCTCGAACCGGGTGACGCGCCCGTCGAGCGTTTCGGCGATGGCGACGGCCTGGTTGCCCAGCGTCGCGTTGATCTCGTCGGCCTTGGTCGAGAGGATGCGGGCGAGTTCCTCGGTGCGGGCGCCGATCGACTGCTCGACTTCGCCGACCTTGGCCTCCAGCGCGTCCGTGATGTCCTTTCCGCCGCTGCCCAGCAGCTTGGCGATCTCCAGCGTGCGGCTGGCCAGCGTTTCGGTGAGCCCCTTGGCGCGGGCGTCGAGACCCTGGTCGATGCGCACGAAGATAGCGTCCAGCGTGCGGGCGACCTGCTCGGTCGACTTGAGCGTGCGGGTCTCGAAGCTGCCGAGGGTCTGCTCGACCTGCTCCGCCGCGGCGCGCGAACGCTCGGCAATGCGGTTCGCGACGCCGTCGGCCCCCTCGCCCAGCAGGCTCTCCACCTGTCCGAGCCGGTTTTCGACGAGCTCCGTGAAGGTCTTGGTGCCGAGCGTGATGCGCTCGACGAGGTCGCCGCCGCGGCCGAGCACGGCCTCCTCGAAGGATTCGAGCCGGCTGGTGAGCGACGTGGTGAGGTCGGCGCCGCGGCCGAGCACACGCGCCTCGAAGCCGGTCATGGCGCCTTCCAGCGCCTCGCCGATGCGGATGGTGCTGCGGTCGACGCTCGACTCGAAGGCGCCGACGCGCTCCGTGATCGCCGTCTCCAGGCGACCGGTGCGGTCGTCGATGACGTTGCCCAGCGTCTCGGCACGGGCCGCGATCGCCTCCTCGAAGCGCGCGACGCGCCCGTCGAGGGTCGTGGCGAGGCTGCCGGAGCGCTCGGACAGAAGACCGTCGAGCCGGCTCGCATGGTCGCCGAGCAGCGCGTTGATGCCGTCGGAGCGATGGGCGAGGATCTGGTCGAGACGGCTCGCCTGCCGCTCCACCGCGACCTCGAAACCGCCGACGCGCTCGCCCAGGGCCTGCTCCAGCTGCTGGCCCTTGCCGATGACGGTGCTCTCGAACGCCTCCATCCGCGAGGCCAGGGACCGCTCCAGGTGCCCGCCGCGGGTGACGACGGTCTCGTGGAAGGCAGAGAGGGTGTTCGCGAGCGTGGAGGCGACCTCCTGGCCGCGGCCGGCCACCGTTTCCGCCAGCACCTCGGCGTTGCGCCGCAGTTCGTCGCCGACGCTTGAGGTCTGCGCCGCGAGCGCCGCCATGGCCTCGCTGATGACGCTGGAGATGCCGCTCTGCATGTCCGCGGCGTGGCGCGACATGGCCTCGCGGCTCTGGGCCGTCGTCATGCCGAGGGTATCGGCCAGCGACCGGGCGCTCGCCTCGAAGGCGGCGGATGTCTCCGCGGTGCGCGAGCCGAGCAGGTCGGACAGGGACCGGGCGGCCGCCTCGAACGAGACGGAGGCTTCCTGCGTCCTCGCGCCGAGCACGTCGGAGAGCGTGCGGGCCGCAGCCTCGAACGAAGCAGAGGTCTCGTGGGTCCTGGCCCCGAGCACGTCCGACAACGTGCGGGCAGCGGCGTCGAAGGAGGACGAAGTCTCGTGGGTCCTTGCCGCGAGCACATCGGACAGGGTGCGCGCCGCGGATTCGAACGCGGCGGTCGTCTCGCCGGTGCGCGCCGACAGCGTCTCCGCGATGCCGCGGGCCGTGCGCTCGAAGGTGGCCGTCGCTTCCGCGCTGTGCAGGCCGAGCGCCGAGACGGCGGCGTGGGCCCCCTCCTCGATGCTCGCGCGGGCGCCGTCGATCCGCTCGCCGATGATGGCGGCGATGTGCTCCCCGATGCCGGAGAGGTTGCCCTCGAGGGTCTTCTGCTGGTCGGTGAGCGAGACCTGCAGCCGGTCTCCGGTCTCGGCGAGGCGAGCAGCGAGGTTTTCGCCGCGCGTGCTGATCGTCTCGGCGATGCGCTGGCCCGTCTCCTCGATGCGCCGCGACACCTCCGAGCCCCGCTCGCCGAGGTCGGTCGCCAGGGACTCGCCCGTCGCCTTGAGGGTGGCGTTGACCTCCATGGCGCGCGAGGCGATGGCCTCGGCGACACCCGCGCCGGTCTCGGCGATGACGCGCGTGACGCGCTCCGAACCCTCGCTGAGGTTGGCGGTGAGGATCTCGCTGGTCTTCTCCAGCGTGGCGCCCACCTCGGCGCCCTTGCTGGCGATCTCCTCGGCGAGGCTCGCGCCTGTGCGGGTAAGCAGTTCGGTGATCTCTCGCGCCTTGCCGCCGAGCGTCTCGGTGACGGTGGTGGTGGCGACGCCGAGGCGGCTGTTGACGTCCTCGCTGGTCGTGGTGAGGCGCGTGATCAGTTCGCCGCCGCGCAGCGTGATCCCGTCGATCATCTGGTCGCCGGTGCGGGTCAGCGCCCCGGTGATTTCCTCGGCCTTCTCGCCGAGGGTCGCGGTCACGCGCTCCCCGGCCTGTCCGACGGCGTCCGCGATGCGGGCCGAGGCGGAGGCGAGGTCGTCGCGCAGGCTCTCGTGGGAACCGCTGATGGCGGAACGCACGCGTTCGGCGTTCGCCAGGATCGCTTCGCGCTGGGTGACGAGTTCGTCGATCAACGCGCGGATGCGGATTTCGTTCTCGCCATAAGCGCGCTCGAGCGTCGCGATCTCCGAATGGACGAGGGTCTCCAGTTCGCCGGCGCGCGCCAGGGCCCGCTCGATGCCGTCGCCCATGGCGGCGACCTCGCGGCGGATGGCCTGCGAGAGGCTGACGAAGCCGTCGGTGCCGGCGGTCTCCGGCTCGGCGAGGCGTAGGGCGACCTGCGTCATCGACCGGGCCACGGCGCGCATCTCCTGCGCGCGTGTATAGAGTGACGCGAGCACGAACAGCACGACGATCGGCGCCAGCGCGGCAAAGCCGACGAGCCCCGCCTCCGGCGTCATCAGCAGCGGCGCGATCGGCTCGCCGGGGTTGTAGGTGACGCCCCAGCGCACGTTCGCATAGACGGCCAGAGCTCCGAGCCACAGCAGGGAGCCGAGCGTGGCCAGGACGTAGGGCGTGCGCGACGGGCGCACCGACAGCGCCTGCAGGATCTCGCCGACCGCGCGGCGGTCATCGTTGGCGGCGCGGCCCGGGGCCGGACGGCGGGGATCGGGCTGCGGCTCGCGGCCCGGGCGCGCACGGTCGCGCGGCTTCTCCAGCCGAACCTCGCCGAAGCCCGCCTCCTCGACGTCGGGCAGGCGGGCGGGCGCGGCCGGCGCCTCAGCCGCCGCGCTGGTCTCGGGCGCGGCGGGAGGGGCGGTATCCGATTTCGGCGGGCCCTGACGAGCCTCCTCAGTGAGGTTGAGCGCTTCCTGGATCGCCGACAGGGCCGCCTCGGTCGGGTCGGTGATCTTCGGTTGGGTCGCCATCGTCGCCTCGTATGGATACGCGCTTACTGAAACCGCTCGCCGGGCCGGGGCTCCGCAGGGTCGCGGTGCGCCGTCCCGGAGGCCTCGGGCGGTGGTTTATCGATCCTGACGGGATCTGATTAACCAAAAGTCAGTGTAGACTTGGGTGTTCCGCTTGGAAACCCGCGGGCTGTGAGAGTTAGCAAACGTCGTTAACGGCTTGTTCACCATCGAACCACTGCGTGCGTCCGGCGACGCCGCCGTCGGCCCCATGGAGACAGGACCGAAAGACTCTCGCGCAAAAACGTCACGATCATGTTCACGCCGTATTTCACCTCCCGTATGCGTAAATGGGTGGTTTCACGGCGGCGGCCTGCCTGCCGCAGGGTGAAGGGGTAGCGCGTTGTACGATTTTGCGGATCGCCGGCCTGAGCTCGACGGACCCGACGGCCAGGCTCGCCGATCCCTGCCGGTGCTGGACCGCGGCCATCTCGCCGCCCAGACGATGCACGACGCCGACGTGGCGCGTGACGTCCTCGCCATGTTCCTCGAGCAGTCCGCCCAGGTGATGCGGCGGCTGCGCGAGAGCCGGAACAGCGACGAGCGCATCCAGGTGGCCCATCTCCTCAAGGGCTCGGCCCGGGCCGTCGGGGCCACCCGCGTGGCCGCCGCGGCCGCTGCGGTCGAGGATCTTCCGCCGGGGACAGACGAGACGCAGGCGCTTCCCTTGATCGTCGCCCTCCACGCCAGCGTCGCGGAAGCGAGGGCCGCCATCGCCGCCGAACTCGACGGCAACACGTCGCTGGGCCTCTAGCGGAACAGGGCCTCGCCAACCGGCAGCGGCTGGACTAGATAGGGCGTCCGCCTCCGGCTGGCATTTTGCCGCCGCGGGGAGGATTCAGTGTCCACCTCGCGGCCCCGCCGCGACTGCTTCGGATGACCGGATGCCCAAGATCACCTTCATCGACGTCCACGGGACGGCGCGGACGGTCGAGGCCGAGAACGGCTCGACGGTCATGGAGAACGCCGTGCGCAACGCCGTCCCCGGCATCGAGGCGGAGTGCGGCGGCGCCTGCGCCTGCGCGACCTGCCATGTCTACGTGGACGAGGCCTGGCGCGAGGCCGTCGGCGAGCCTGCCTCCATGGAAGAGGACATGCTCGACTTCGCCTTCGACGTGCGCCCGAATTCCCGCCTCTCCTGCCAGATCAAGGTTCGCCCGGAACTCGACGGCCTCGTGGTGCGCACGCCCGAGCGGCAGGCCTGAAAACCCATCTCATCGCGTGGAATATTTTGTTTCCACGCCAGCGCGTGTTGATTTAAGGAACGCCTCGACGCCGCCGGCGCCGGCGTGACGGAACGGGACCATGACCGAAACGATCTCCACCGACGTCGTCATCATCGGGGCGGGGCCCGTCGGCCTGTTCGCCGTGTTCGAACTCGGGCTGCTCGACATCAAGGCGCACCTCGTCGACATCCTGCCGAAGGTGGGCGGACAGTGCGCCGAACTCTACCCGGAGAAGCCGATCTACGACATCCCGGGGTTCCCGATCGTCACCGGCCAGGGTCTGGTCGACAACCTGATGAAGCAGATCGAGCCCTTTGGCCCGACGTTCCATCTCAACCAGATGGTCGCGACCCTCGAGGCGACCGGCACGCCGGAGGCGCCGCGTTTCCGGGTCACGACCGACGCCGACACGGTGTTCGACTGCAAGTGCGTGATGATCGCGGCCGGCGGCGGATCGTTCCAGCCGAAGAAGCCGCCGATCACGGGGATCGAACTCTACGAGGAGCACTCGGTCTTCTATGCAGTGCGGAAGATGGAGACGTTCCGCGACCGTTCGATCCTCATCGTCGGCGGGGGTGACTCCGCGCTCGACTGGACGCTGAACCTGCAGCCGATCGCCCGCCGCGTGACGCTGATGCACCGCCGCGACGATTTCCGCGCCGCTCCCCACAGCGTCGAGCAGATGCGCAGCCTCGTCGCCGAGGGCAAGATGGACCTGCGCATCGGCCAGGTGCAGTCGCTTAACGGCGCCGACGGGCGGCTCTCCTCGGTCGTCTGCCGCGGCAACGACAACGCCACCTTCGAGGTGGCCTGCGATACGATGCTTCCCTTCTTCGGGCTGACCATGAAGCTGGGGCCGATCGCCGATTGGGGCCTCAACCTCCACGAGAACCTTGTCCCGGTCGACACGGAGAAGTTCGAGACCTCGACGCCGGGCATCTTCGCCGTCGGCGACATCAACACCTATCCGGGCAAGCTGAAGCTGATCCTGTCCGGGTTCCACGAGGTCGCCCTCGCCGCCCAGAAGGCGCACCGCTACGTGTACCCGGAGAAGAAGCTCCTCTTCCAGTACACGACGTCCTCGACGAACCTGCAGAAGAAGCTGGGCGTTGCCTGACGCTTCGGCACGAGAAGCTTCGCTCCGGGGGTGAAACCGGAGCCCTGCGTGTGGCGCAGGGCGGCCGATCCGCGATATCGTTTGGCCTGCGCGGCGTCCCGTGATCCTCATCGGGCACCCCCTCCCGGGGTGCTCGGCCCCGGGGAGCCCTGCCCGCTCGCCCCCGATGAACACCCTTCTCGGCATCTCCCTCAAGGTCCTGGCCACCATCGCCTTCTCGGTGATGGGCGCGCTCATCAAGGCGCTGACGGACAGCATCCCGACCGGGCAGCTGGTGTTCTTCCGCTCGTTCTTCGCCCTGATCCCGCTGATGCTCTGGCTAGGCTGGCAGGGTCAGATTGCCGATGCCGTGCGCACCCGCGACCTCGTGGGCCAGCTCCGGCGCTGCGTGGCCAGCACGGCCGGGATGTACTGCGGCTTCTGGGCGCTGTCCTACCTGCCGCTTCCCGACGCCACAGCCATCGGCTACGTCACGCCCATCGTGACCACCCTCCTGGCGGCCATCGTGCTCGGCGAGGCGGTGCGCGGCTATCGCTGGGCGGCCCTCGTCCTCGGGTTCGCCGGCATGGTCGTAATGCTGCTGCCCTACCTTGGGCTCGGCGGCCACGCCGCGGCGGGCCTCGCGGAGGCGAAGGGGGCGCTGATCGGGCTCGCCTCCGCGACGCTCTCCGCGGTCGCCACGCTGGAGGTGCGCAAGCTCGCCCAGACAGAGCGGACGGCAGCGATCGTCTTCTACTTCTCGACCACGGCCTCGCTCGTCGGCCTCGCCACCGCGGTCTTCGCATGGGCCCCCGTGGACGGCACCCAGCTGGCGATGCTCGTCGTGGCCGGCATCCTCGGCGGCATCGGGCAGATCCTGCTCACGTCGAGCTATCGCTTCGCGCCCATCTCGGCCATCGCACCCTTCGACTACATGACGCTGATCTGGGCGACGGTCCTCGGCTACATTGCCTTCGGCGAAGTCCCCCACAGGCTCGTGCTGCTCGGAGCCCTGATCGTCATCGCTGCCGGCCTGATCGTCATCTACAACGAGGGCAAGGCGGTCCGGAAGGCACGGCGCACGCAGCCACCCCCGAGCCCGTGAACGCAGCGGCGGAGATCGCGCTCGCGTCGCCGCACCCCCCGCGCTATAACCGCAGCGTTCGTTTTATCGGAACGATCCGGTTCTTCATGGGGGACGATGATGGGTGTCGAAGGGCGCGAGCGGACCAAGACGATGGACATGGGTGCCCATGCCCTGTCCGGGCAGCTGGGCAAGACCGTCCAGCGCCTCCGCAAGGCCTACAACCTGTCGCTGTCTGAACTCGCCGAGCAGAGCGGCGTCGCCAAGTCGATCATCTCGCAGATCGAGCGCAACGAGACCAACCCGACGCTGGCGACGATCTGGCGCCTGTCGCAGGCCCTCGACGTCTCCATCGAGCGGGTCCTCTCGGCCGGCGACGAGGAGCCTTTCATCGAGAAGACGACGAAGGGCGACACGCCTGTCCTGTTCTCCGACGACGGGAAGGTGCGCCTGGCGATCTTCGGCTGGATCAAGACGGTGGACTGGCTCCAGTGGTACGACGTGCACGCCGAGCCCGGCGGCGTGCTGGAGTCCGACGCCCACCAGCGCGGCTCCATCGAATGCCTTTCCGTGATGTCGGGCGAGTTCGAGGTCGAGGTGGCCGGCGTCACGCAGCGCGCCCGCGCCGGCGAGACGCTGCGCTACCGCTGCGACCGGGCCCACATCGTCCGCAACGTCGGCGACGAGCCGGCGCACGCCACCATGGTCTGCATCCTCAAGGCCGCGGTGATGGACTGACGCGCGGCCGCCGAACCGGCGAGGGCCTCACGAGCCCTTCTTCGGCCTCGGCGGGCTTTCGCGCGGCGGCAGGCTCTTCAGGTACTCCGCCATGGCGGCGCGGTCGGCATCGCTCAACTGGGACGTGTTGCGCACGACGGCCGCCATCGTCCCGCCCACCGAGTCGAACTCCGGCGTGAAACCGGTCTTCAGCAGTTCCGCGATCTCCGCCTGAGACCACGACTTCAGGCCGCTCTCGTGGGGGGTGATGTTGGGGACGAAGCCGTCGCCCTCAGGGTTCGGCCCGCCCGCGAACCGCTTGTCGGCGGGGATGTTGCCGGCGAGCGTGCGCGGAGAATGACACTCGGCGCAGTGGCCGGGGCCCTCCACGAGATAGGCCCCGCGATTCCAGCTCGCGCTCTTCGTCGGATCGGGCTTGAAGCCCTTTCCGTCCACGAAGGCGAGCTTCCACAACCCCAGCCCCCGCCGCATCGAGAACGGGAACGGCACGTCGTGGTCCCGCACCTTCCCCTGCACGGCCGGCAGCGTCTTCATGTAGGCCTGCAGGTCGGCGAGGTCGTTCACCGACATGCGCTGGTAGGACGTGTAGGGAAAGGCCGGGTAGTAGTGCCGGCCGTCCGGCGACACGCCCTGCTTCATCGCCCGGATGAAGTCCGCCGTGCTCCACGCGCCGATCCCGTCCTTCGGGTCCGGCGAGATGTTGGGGACGTAGAAGACGCCGAAGGGGGAGTGCATCGGCAATCCGCCGCCAAGCTTCGTCTTGTCGTCCTGGCCCGGTGTGGCGTGGCAGGAGGCGCAGCCGCCCGCAGCAAAGAGCGCCTTGCCGTTCTCGAGGTTGCGCTGCGGAGAGGGATCAGCCGGTTCTTCGCTGTAGAGCGCCGCCCACGTTGCGGGCGCGGTCAGGACGGTGAATCCCGACAGTCCCAGCATGGCGAGGATCCCGAGGACGACGACGATCTTCTTCAAGACTCAGCTCCCGGAAGCGACGCGGCGAGGATAGCAGCCGGGGCGTCGGCGTCACCCCGCACCCGCGCCAAAGGGACATGCAACCGGTTGCGCGGCCGCATGCGGCCCTCCGCCCGCCCAAAGAAAAAGACCCGGGCTCGCGCCCGGGTCCCGTGACGGGTCTCGAACCGTCCTCAGCTCTTCTTGACGCGATACGTCTCGTGGCAGCTGCCGCAGTTCTTCATGACGTTCGGGAAGTTCGCCTTGAACGACGCCTCGTCCTTGATCGCAGCCGCGGCTGCCTTCGCCTCGGCGCCGAACTTCTCGAAGGCCGCCTTGAAGCCGTTCATGTCCTCCCACACCTTCGGCGCGGCAGAGGTCTCGCCGCCCGTCTTGGAGTTGTCGGGGAAGAGCGACGGCATCTTCGCGGCGGCTTCCTGGTACTTGGCCAGCGCGGCCTGCACCTTGGCGTTGTCGAAGGGCGCCTCGCCCTTCAGCATCGCACCCGGGTCGCGGGTGGCGCCGCCGACGGACTTCATCAGGTCCTTGCGCTGCGCGATGACGTCGGACTGCGCGAGGACGGTGGTGGCCGCCGTGGCAGCGAACGCAGCTGCCAGCACGATACGAAGCATGTGGTCTCCCCCTGATTGGACCGCCTTGGGTCCCCGGCGTCGATAACGCGGGTACGTAGCAATACCAATCTCCAGGTGTGTCTATTCCCCGACCAAGGTCCTACGACCTCGCAAAGCCGTGTTTGCAGAAATGCAGATCACGGCTTTGCGAGAAGGGCTCAGGCGGCCTTGCGCATCGCGGCGCGGATGGCCGCGAAGACGCGGTCGGGCGTCGCCGGCATGTCGATGTCGCGAATGCCGTAGGCGCGGTCGAGCGCATCGACCACCGCGTTCATCACCGCCGGGCATGAGCCGATCGACCCCGCCTCGCCGGCCCCCTTGATGCCCAGCGGATTGGTCGTCGACGGCACGTTCTTCGTCTCGAAGTGGAAGAACGGCACGTCGTCGGCGCGCGGCATGCAGTAGTCCATGAAGCTCGCCGTCACCAGCTGGCCATCGCTGTCGTAGACGGTCTTCTCGAGCAGCGCCTGCCCGACGCCCTGCACGACGCCGCCATGGACCTGCCCTGCCAGCAGGATCGGGTTCACCGCGAGGCCGAAGTCGTCGCAGATCGTGTACCGCGCGATGCGCGTGACGCCGGTCTCCGGATCGATCTCCACCTCGGCGACGTGGGTGCCGTTGGGGTAGGTCGCGTTCGGCGGCGTGAAGTCCCCCTGCCCCGTCGTCGCCTCCGGCGTCGCCGCCGGGAGCTTGGCGATGTCGGCGAAGGTGATCCGCTTGTCGGTGCCCGCGACGCGCACGGCGCCGTCGGCGATCTCCAGGTCGGCGACCGAGGCCTCGAGCTTCTGCGAGGCGAGCTGCTTCAGCTTCTCGGAGAGGTTCTCGGAGGCAAGGTAGACCGACACGCCGCCCACCGGGATGGAGCGCGAGCCGCCGGTGCCGTGGCCGGTCTTCACCTGCGCCGTGTCACCCTGCACGACGCGGATGCGGTCGAGCGGAAGGTCGAGGTGTGTCGCGGCGAACTGGGCGTACGCCGTCGCGTGGCCCTGCCCGTTCGACTGCGTGCCGGAGAACACGGTGACGCCGCCGTCGGCATCGAGCCGCACCTCGACCTCCTCGCCGTCGCCCCAGGCCGTGCACTCGATGTAGGTGGCGAGGCCGATGCCACGGATCTTGCCGTCCTTGCGGGCCGCACGCAGGCGCTCCTTGAAGCCGGCCCAGTCGGCGGCCTCCATGGCGCGCGTCATGTGCTGGTTGAAGTCGCCCGTGTCATACGTGCGGTCGCCGATCGGCGTGGTGTAGGGCATCGCCTTTGGCGGAATGAAGTTCTTCCGGCGGATGCTCTCCGGCTTCATGCCCATCTCGCGCGCCGCGCGGTCGACGAGACGCTCCAGCAGGTACGCCGCCTCCGGGCGGCCGGCTCCGCGATAGGCGTCGACCGGCACGGTGTTGGTGTAGACGCCGCGCACGCGGACGTAGATCTCCGGCGTCCTGTAGACCCCCGTCATCATCGTTGCGCCGAGATAGGGGATGTAGGGGCCGAACTGCGACAGGTAGGCGCCGAGGTTGCCCAGGATGTCGAAGCGCATGGCGAGGAACTTGCCGGAGGCGTCCATCGCCACCTCCGCCACCGCGAAGTTGTCGCGGCCCTGCGCGTCGGACGTGAAGTGGTCGCCGCGGTCGGCGATCCACTTGACCGGCCGGCGCGTCAGCCGCGCAGCCTCGGCGCACAGCGGGTACTCGCGGTACATGAACGACTTGGTGCCGAAGCCGCCGCCGACGTCGCCGGTCACCACTTGAACCTTGGAAGGCTTCACCTTGAGGATCGCGTTGGCGATGGTGTCGCGCAGGCCATGCACGCCCTGGCTGGAGATCGACAGCTTCCAGCCCTTCGACGCGCCGAAGTACTCGGCCACGCAGCCGCGCGTCTCCATGTAGTTGGTGATGAGCCGGTTGTTCTCGATGTCGATCTTCACGACCTTGTCGGCCGCCTTGAAGATCGCGTCGACCTTCTTCTTGTCGCCCATCGAGGTGTCGTAGGCGACGTTGTCGGGCTGCTGCGACCAGACCGCGGCCGATCCCTTGCGCAGCGCCTTCTTCATGTCGACCGCGGCCGGCAGCGTCTCGTAGTCGATGCCGATCGCCTCGGCCGCGTCCCGGGCCCGCTGCGGCGTGTCCGCCACGACGAACGCCACGGCGTCGCCGACGTGCTTGGCGACGCCCTTGGCCAGCACCGGGATGTGCGCGACGTGGCCCTGCGAGCCGTCGCCGTTGGGCAGCGGCGCGAGGCACGGCACGTCGCCGAGATGCGCGAGGTCGGCATGGGTGAGGATGAGCTTCACGCCCTTCATGCCGCGGGCGGTGTCGAGGTCCGTGAACTTGAACCGCGCATGGGCGTGCGGGCTGCGCAGCACCACCGCGTGCAGGCAGCGCTCGGGCGTGTAGTCGTCGGTGTAGCGGCCGCCGCCGGTGAGGAGGCGCTGGTCCTCGACGCGGCGCAGGGGCTGGCCGATACCGAATTTCTTCACGGACATGGTGTGGACCTCGATGGACGTGCGGAAACCGAAGAAGGGGAGCCGACGGCTGTGCCGACGGCCGGAACGAGATGCTACGAGCCCGTCTCGACGGGAGCGCCGTGGCTCACCCAGTCGAGGAAGCCGCCGGCGTAGTGGGCATCGATGGGGATGCCCGCCTCATGGGCGATGCCGGCCGCCGTGAGCGACCGCTTGCCCGACCGGCACGACAGGACGATGCGCCGGCCGTTGGCAGGCGGAATCTCGTGGGGATCGAAGACCGACAGCGGCATGAGCACGGAGCCGGGGATGTGGCCCGCCTCCCACTCGTTGGGCTCTCTCACGTCGACGAGGAGGATGCTGCCATTCGCGAGCCCGGACCGGATGTCGTCGATTCCAAGGTTCTCGACGTCAGGCATCGCGCCACTCACCGCCATCCTCCGGCCTCCCGAGCCGACATTCGCTGTCTTTGGACGCGGACTTTAGCGCATTCGTCGCGCTTGGCCAGTGGCGCGGCGCGCGCATCAGCCCTGCCCAGCCTGCGGCGGCCTGTCGCCCGGGAGCCTGTCGAATCTCAGCCGAGGGAGGCGACGTAGGCCCTCCATCCGCCATGTGCGGACACGTCCTGCGCGCCCTCGACCGCCAGCGGTTCGACGAGGAAGCCCTTGGGGCGCGTGCCGTCGGCGAGGAGCAGCGTGCCGATGCCGAGCGGCGGCGGGATCGCCGCCACGAAGCGCCCGAACGCATCTGGCGACAGCGCCCAGACCTCCGTCGCGATGGCGGCGCCGGCGCCCGTCGCCACGCGCACGAGGCCCGGCTTGCGCGGCGGGCCGCCCGGAAGCGCGTAGAGCGCGTAGGAAGGCTCCGTCGACGCGGCGCGAAGGAAGCGGGCGTCGAGGCTGCGCAACTCGTGATTGAGCGGCATGCCGGAAAGATGGGCCCCGACCACGCACAGCTCGATCTCGCCAGGGAGCGCCCGGTCCTCGCCCGGCGCGCGCGGCGGCTGTGGCCAGCCGGTGGCCCCAAGCGGGGTGGCGGCCGCGGCGTGCAGGTCTGCACCGAGCGTCGCGAGCGCACCGTCCCGGCCGCGTGGGGCAATCAGGGTGGTCCCCGCCGGGAAGCCGTCGATCCGGAACGGGCCGGGCACGGCCAGCGCACAGAGGTCGAGCAGGTTGACGAAATTCGTGTAGGTGCCGAGGCGTGCATTCGGCCCCAGCGGGTCTGCCTCCAGTTCCGCCACCGTCATCGGCCGCGGGATCGACGGCACCAGCAGCGCGTCGATGCCGGACCAAACAGGGGCCGTGACGCGCGCCATTTCCGCCAGCCGATAGCGCGCGTCGAACGCGTCAGCGGCGGAGAAGCGGCGCGCGCCCTCGATGATCGCGCGGGTCACCGGGTGAACGCTCCCCGGCCGCTCCTCGAGGAAGGACCGGATCGCGGCGTAGCGCTCCGCCACGTAGGCGCCCTCGTAGAGCAGTCGAGCCGTCTCGAGGAACGGACGCAGGTCGACGATGACGAACCGGGCACCGAGGCCGCGGGCCGCGTCGAGCGCCGCCTGCCACGCCAGCGCCGACGCGGCGTCGCCGTCGAAGAAGAGGTCTTCGTCCCGCGGGATCCCGAGGACCGGCGCAGGCGACGAGGCTCCGACGCGCGGGGCGGGGCCGGGACGAGAGAACGGGTCCTCCGCATCCGGGCCCGCCATCACCGCCGCCGCCGTTGCGGCATCATCCACTGTGAGCGCGAACACGGACACGCAGTCGAGGGTGCGGCAGGCCGGCACGACCCCGCGCGTCGGCAGCAGGCCCAGCGAGGGCTTGAGGCCGACGAGATTGTTGAGCGCCGCGGGCACCCGCCCCGAGCCGGCGGTATCCGTGCCGAGCGAAAAGGATACGAGGCCGCGGGCCACGGCGACCGCCGACCCGGAAGACGACCCGCCCGGGACGACGGCGGGATCGAACGCGTTGCGGGGAACGGGATAAGGCGAGCGAACGCCGACGAGCCCCGTGGCGAACTGGTCGAGGTTGGTCTTGCCGATCAGGATCGCGCCGGACGCCAGCAACCGCTCGACGACGGGGGCCGAGCGCGCGGGAACAGAGGCGAAGTCCGGGCAGGCCGCCGTCGTCGGCACTCCGGCGACGTCGATGTTGTCCTTCACCGCGAAGGGAACACCCCACAGGGGCAGTCGGCCGCGGCCCGCCGGATCGAGGGCCCGCGCCGCCGCCGCCGCGGTCTCCTCCGGGACGAGGGTGATGAAGATGCCCGGGTCGTCGGCCTCCGCAATCCGGCGATAGACGTCCCGCACCAGGTCGACCGGGTCGAGTCCGGCCGCGTAGGCGGCTGAGAGGCCGGCGAGATCGAGTGAAGCCCTGGGCATGAACGTCTCCTGCGCTGCGGCCGGCGGCGCGTCCGCGGCCTCCGGATCCGATCCGGTTGGCCCGCGTGATGCAACGGCCGGACCACCTCGCCGCTGAGACGCGGCAGGAGCCGTCCACCGAAGATCCGACCGGAGCCTGAGCCATGCCCGACGCGTCCGCCACGATACCCGTCATCGACCTCTGGGCCCTGCGGGCAGGGGCGCCGGATGCCCTCGAGACGACGGCGGCCGCAATCGGGGACGCGGCGCGAGGCATCGGGTTCTTTCTCGTCACCGGCCACGGAGTGGCGGACACCCTGCAGAGGCAGATGTTCGACGCGTCGAGGCAGCTCTTCGAACTCCCGTTGGCCGAGAAGGAGCGCCTCTCCATCGAGAAGGCCGGGAACAACCGCGGCTGGGTGCGCCTCGGCGGCGAGGCTCTCGACCCATCGAAGCCGGCCGATCTCAAGGAAGCCTTCAACATCGGCCTCGACCTGCCGGCCGATCATCCGGACATCACCGCCGGCCGCCCCTTCCGCGGGCTCAACGTCTGGCCGGACCTGCCCGGATGGCGCGAGGCCGCCCTCGCCTATTTCGACGCCGTCTGGCGCCTCGGCGTGGCGCTTCACGAGCCGATCGCGGTCGATCTCGGGCTGCCGCGGACGTGGTTCGCCGACAAGCTCGACCGTCCCCTCGCCACCCTGCGCTTGCTGCGCTACCCGCCGGCACCGCCGCAGGCGCCATCTGGCGCCATCGGCGCCGGCGTCCACACCGACTACGGAAACCTCACCCTGCTCCTGACCGACGACAGCGGCGGCCTCGAGGTGCAGGCCCGCGACGGCAGCTGGATCGCGCCGCCGTCCGTGCCGGGTGCCTTTGTCGTCAACATTGGCGACTGCCTGATGCGCTGGACGAACGACGTCTACGTCTCGACGCCGCACCGGGTCGTGCACCGGGCGCCGCGCGAACGACTCTCCATCGCCTTCTTCCTCGATCCCAACCCCGATGCGATCGTGTCGGCCCTTCCCGGGTGCATGGGACCGGACCGTCCTACCCGCTATCCGCCCATCGCCGGTGCCGATTACCTGCGGGAGCGGCTGGATGCGACCTACGCTCACCGCAGGTCCTGATGCGAACTGTATAATCTGGAGCAACGCTGCACAGATTTTCGCCATTGCCCGCTCGATCGCCAAGCAGCAGGCGGGGCCGGTCGCATCGGGACGACGCCACGGCGACCGCCGTCCGCGCCATCCGTGAACTCGCAGGCACGTCGGCCCAATGGAGCGGGACTTGGAGCGGGACTTGGAGCGGAACTTGGCACAGCCATTGCCTCCCTGCTGCCGAAGCCCATAGCGCGGCATCAACGTGGATGCCGCGGGCCAACCCAGGGAGAGGGTCGCATGTCCTTCCAGATCGATCGTCGCAGCCTGCTCAAGTCGGCCGCCGCGGCGGGCGCCGTCGGCGTCGCCGGCCTGCCCGTCCGCGCCTTCGCCGCCGCCCCCACCATCGGCATCATCTACGTCGGCCCGCGCGACGACTTCGGCTGGAACCAGGCGCACGCGGTCGCGGCGAAGGCGCTGAAGGCCGTGCCGGGCGTGAAGGTCATCGAGGAGGAGAACGTCCCCGAGACGGTCGCCGTCCAGAAGACCATGGAGTCGATGATCAACCTCGACGGCGCGAACCTGATCTTCGCGACCTCGTTCGGCTACTTCGACCCCCACATGATCGAGATGGCCAAGAAGTACCCGAAGGTCGAGTTCCGGCACGCCGCCGGCCTCTGGACCAAGGAGAAGCACCCGATGAACGCGGGGTCCTACTTCGCGTACCTCAACCAGGGCCACTACGTCGACGGCATCGTCGCCGGGACCGTGTCGAAGACCGGCAAGCTCGGCTTCGTCGCCGCCAAGCCGATCCCGACCGTGCTGCTGAACATCAACTCGTTCCTGATGGGAGCCCGCAAGGCCAACCCGAACGCGACCGTGCAGGTGATCTTCACCGGCGAGTGGTCGCTGCCGGTGCGCGAGGCCGAGGCGACCAACGCGCTCGCCGACGCCGGCTGCGATGTCATCACCTGCCACGTCGACAGCCCGAAGGTCGTCGTCGAGACGGCCGAGCGCCGCGGCCTGATGAGCTGCGGCCACAACGCCTCCCAGGCTCCGCTGGCGCCCAAGGGCTTCCTCACCGGTGCCGAGTACAAGTGGGAGACGATCTACAAGGATTTCGCCGGCCTCATCGCCAAGGGCGAGAAGCTCCCGAACTACGTCCGCGGCGGCTTCGACAAGGACTACGTGCAGAACACCCCGTTCGGCGCCGCGGCGACCGAGCCGGCCCGCAAGGCCGCGACGGCCGCGATCGCCGACCTCAAGGCGAACAAGCCCTACGTCGTCGGTCCGCTCAAGGACAACAAGGGCAAGGAAGTCCTCGCCGCCGGCCAGTCGATCGACAACTACGACGTGAAGCTCGAGCAGACGAGCTACCTCGTCGAGGGCGTGATCGGCTCGATCACCTGATCGGATGACGGCGCCTCACGGCGCCTCGAACACGGACCACCGGCCGCGCCTCGCGCGCCGGTGGCCGATCGTTGCGGCGCGGTCGGCAGGGTCGCGCCCGTGAAGGGATCCGATGCGGCAGCGGAGAACGCCATGACCGACGCGGTGCAGCCCGCGGCCCCGCTGTCCGCGGCCCGATCCGGCGAGTGGATCGACCGGCTGCGGATCGGCGCGGAGTACGTCGCGATTCCGGTCTTCGCCGTGCTCGTCTCGGCGGCGCTGTTCTCCGTTTTCCTCCTCTTCCTCGGCAAGGACCCGGTCGAGTTCTTCCAGCTCCTGTGGCGAGGCGGCTTTGGAACCGCGTTCTCCTGGCAGAACACCCTGCTGCGCTCGGCGCCGCTGATCCTGACCGCGCTCTGCGTGGCGCTGCCCGCGCGCGCCGGCCTCGTCATCATCGGCGGAGAGGGCGCGCTCGTCCTCGGCGGGCTCGCAGCGGCCACCGTCGCCCTGCCCTTCGGTGGCGGCGGGCCGACGATCGTCGTCATGGTGCTCATGGTCGCGGCGGCGATGCTCGCCGGCGGCTTCTGGATCGGCCTCGTCGGCGTGCTGCGCCACAGCCGCGGCGTCAACGAGACGATCTCGAGCCTGCTGCTCTCCTACATCGCCATCGCGCTGATGAACTTCATGGTCGAGGGCCCGCTCCGTGACCCGGCCTCCGCCAACAAGCCTTCGACGGCGGACATCGGAGAGGCGGTCCGCGTCGGCACGATCCCCGGCATGGACGTCCACTGGGGCCTCGTCTGGGGCATCCTGCTGGCGGTCGTCCTCTGGGTCCTGATCAGCCGCACCACCTACGGGTTCGCCCTGCGCGTCACCGGCGGCAACGTCCGCGCAGCCCGCGCGCAGGGCCTGCCGGTGGGCTGGCTGATGGTGTCGTGCTGCGCCATCGCCGGCGCCTGCGCCGGGCTCGCCGGCTACTTCGAGGTCGCCGCCATCCACGGCAAGGCGAATGCCTCGCTCATCGCCGGCTACGGCTTCACGGGCATCCTCGTCGCGTTCCTCGCGCGCCACAATCCGCTGGCCGTCGTGCCGGTGGCGATCCTCTTCGGGGGCATCGCCGCGGCGGGCGGCCTGATCCAGCGCCGCATGGGCCTGCCCGACGCCTCCGTGCTGGTGTTCCAGAGCCTGATCTTCGTCGTCCTGCTCATCAGCGAGACGCTCTACGGGCGCTTCGCGATCTTCCGGCCGCGCGCGGAGGCGGACCGCACATGAACGAGGCCCTGCTCACCGTCATCTTCGCCATGATCGGCGGCGCGATCCGAGTCTCGACGCCGTTCCTGTTCGTGTCCCTCGGCGAGTGCCTCACGGAGAAATCCGGCCGCATCAACCTCGGCCTCGAGGGCACGCTCGTCTTCGGCGCGATGAGCGCCTACGCGATTTCCTACCTCTCCGGCTCGCCCTGGCTCGGCGTCTTCGTCGCCGGCTGCTGCGGCGCGATGCTCGGCGCCGCGCACGGCTGGATCTGCAAGCTGCCGCGCGTCAACGACGTCGCCATCGGCATCGCCATGATGAGCTTCGGGCTCGGCCTCGCCTTCTTCTTCGGCAAGCCCTTCATCCAGCCCTCCGCGCCGCGCCTGCCCTCGATCCCGCTGGCCGACTGGACGGGCAATCCCTCGCTGGCGACGGTGCTCAAGGTCAACCCGCTGTTCTTCGTCGGCATCGCGCTGGCCTTCGCGCTGTGGTGGGCCTTCCGCAACACGCGGCTCGGCCTCGTCGTGCGCACCACCGGCGACAGCGCCGCCGCGGCCCGGGCCATGGGCGTGAACGTCGATCTCGTGCGCCTGCTGGCGACGACCGCCGGCGGCTTCCTCGCGGGCGTCGGCGGATCGTTCCTGTCGCTCTACTACCCCGGGTCGTGGAGCGAGGGCCTGTCCTCCGGTCAGGGCCTGATGGCCGTCGCCCTCGTCATCTTCGCCCGCTGGGACCCGCTGCGCTGCCTCTACGCCTCGCTGATGTTCGGGGCGGCGGGCGCCATCGGGCCGGCCCTGCAGTCCGTCGGGATCACGCAGGGCTACTACTTCTTCAACGCAGCCCCCTACGTCGTCACGCTCTTCATCATGATCGCCTCCTCGTCGACCAAGGGCGCCTTCACCAGCGCACCGGGCGAGCTGGCCGTGACACGCTGATCGAACGGAGCCCCCATGAACGGACTCGGCGGCCTCAACAAGTCGGACAACGGCGTCGTCATCGGCCTCGTCCAGCTGCAACTTCCGGTGGTCGTCACGCCCGACGACCTCGCCGCGCAGACGCGCCGCATCGTCGAGCTGGTCGGCAAGGCGCGGCGCAACCTGTCGACGATGGACCTCGTCGTCTTCCCCGAATACGCGCTGCACGGCCTTTCGATGGACACCAACCCGGCCATCATGTGCCGGCTGGACGGTCCCGAGGTCGCCGCCTTCAAGGCGGCCTGCCGCGAGCACCGCATCTGGGGCTGCTTCTCCATCATGGAGCTGAACCCCGGCGGCAACCCCTACAACTCCGGCATCGTCATCGACGACACGGGCGAGTTGCGGCTCTACTACCGCAAGATGCACCCGTGGGTGCCCGTCGAGCCCTGGGAGCCGGGCGACCTCGGCATCCCCGTCATCACCGGCCCCAAGGGCTGCAAGCTGGCGCTGATCATCTGCCACGACGGCATGTTCCCGGAGATGGCGCGCGAATGCGCCTACAAGGGCGCCGAGATCATGATCCGCACGGCCGGCTACACCGCGCCGATCCGCGAGGCGTGGCGCTTCACCAACCAGGCCAACGCCTTCTGCAACCTCATGGTGACCGCCAACGTCTGCATGTGCGGCTCGGACGGCAGCTTCGACAGCATGGGCGAGGGCATGATCGTCAACTTCGACGGGTCGGTGCTCGCGCATGGCACGTCGGGCCGCGTCGACGAGATCATCACCGCGGAGGTCCGCCCGGATCTGGTGCGCGAGGCCCGCGCCGGCTGGGGCGTCGAGAACAACATCTACCAGCTCGGCCACCGCGGCTTCGTGGCGGTGAAGGGCGGCGCAGGCGACTGCCCCTACACCTTCATGACCGACCTCGCCGCCGGTCGCTACCGGCTGCCCTGGGAGGACGAGGTGAAGGTGACGGACGGCACCTCCTGCGGCTTCCCCGCCCCCACGCGCCTCTACGGCGAGACGCTGCCCAAGGCGGCCGAGTGATCTGACCGAGTGACCTGACGATGGCGACGATCCCTGCCGATCCCTATCCCTGGCCGTGGAACGCGGCGCTGCGCCCCGACAACACCGCCCTCGTCGTCATCGACATGCAGACCGACTTCTGCGGCAAGGGCGGCTATGTCGACGCCATGGGATACGACCTCTCCCTCACCCGCGCGCCGATCGAGCCGATCGGTCGGGTGATGACGGCGATGCGGGCGAAGGGCTACCCCGTGATCCACACCCGCGAAGGCCACCGGCCCGACCTCGCCGACCTGCCGGCCAACAAGCGCTGGCGCTCGCAGCGCATCGGCGCCGGCATCGGCGACCCCGGTCCCTGCGGCAAGATCCTCGTGCGCGGCGAGCCGGGCTGGGAGATCATCCCCGAGCTCGCCCCGCTGCCCGGCGAGACGATCATCGACAAGCCTGGCAAGGGCTCCTTCTGCGCCACGGACCTCGACATGATCCTGCGCCAGAAGGGCATCGCCAACATCGTGCTGACGGGCATCACCACCGACGTCTGCGTGCACACGACCATGCGCGAGGCGAACGACCGCGGCTACGAGTGCCTCCTGCTGGAGGACTGCTGCGGCGCCACCGACCACGGCAACCACCTCGCTGCGATCAAGATGGTGAAGATGCAGGGCGGTGTGTTCGGCACCGTCTCAGACAGCCGCACCTTCGTGGAGGCCCTGCCGTGACCATGCCCGCCAAGAGTCCGGCCACGAACGCAGCCCTGGCATCCCGCGCCATCGGCCTCGAGACCGTCGGGATCGGCAAGATCTTCGGGCCGCTCGTGGCGCTCGACGACGTTTCCATCCGCGTGCCGGCGGGCTCGTTCCACGCGCTGCTCGGCGAGAACGGCGCGGGCAAGTCGACGCTGGTCAAGTGCATCATGGGCTTCTACCAGCCCGACCGCGGCACGGTGCTCGTCGACGGCCGCGAGATCCAGGTCAAGAACCCGCGCGAGGCGCGGGCCGCCGGCATCGGCATGGTCTACCAGCACTTCACGCTGGTGCCCTCCCTCACCGGCGCGGAGAATCTCGTCATCTCGCGGCTCGACGTCCCGGCCGTCATCGACTGGCAGGCCGAGCACCGGCGCCTCGACGCCTTCCTCGAGACGATGCCCTTCCGCGTGCCGCTCGACGTGCCCGTGAGCCAGCTCGCAGCCGGCGAGAAGCAGAAGCTGGAGATCCTGAAGCAGCTCTACCTCGACCAGCGCTTCCTGATCCTCGACGAGCCGACATCCGTGCTGACGCCCGGCGAGGCCGACGAGATGCTGGGTCTCGTGCGCGGCATGACCGAACGCGGCGAGATCACCGTGCTGATGATCACGCACAAGTTCCGCGAGGTGACCGCCTTCGCCGACGACGTCACCGTGCTGCGCCGCGGTCGCCTCGGCGGCCAGGGCCGCGTCGGCGACCTGACGCCCGACGCCATGGCCCGGATGATGATCGGCGACACGGCGATCCGCGCCCGCGCCGAGCGCAAGGCCCGCACGCAGACACCCACCGTACTGGAACTGACAGCGCTCTTCGCCGATGACGACGAGGGATTGCCCGCTCTCGAAGCCGTCAACCTGAAGGTGCATGCCGGCGAGATCGTCGGCATCGCCGGCGTGTCCGGCAACGGCCAGTCGGAGCTCGTCGAGGTGCTGTCGGGCCAGCGTGAGCTGCGCGACGGGCGCATCTTCATCCACGACCAGCCCTTCGAGCCGACGCGCGAGGCCATGGCCCGCCTCAAGGTTTTCGGGCTGCCGGAGGAGCCCCTGAAGAACGCCACCGTGCCCACCATGTCGGTCGCCGAGAACATCGCCTTCCGCACCTTCGACAAGCCACCGGTGGCCAGCCTCGGCTGGTGGCTGAAGCCCGGTCCCATGCGCGACAAGGCCCGCGAGCTGATCGCCCGCTACCGCGTCAAGACGCCGTCGACCGAGACGCCCATCGCCAACCTCTCCGGCGGCAACGTCCAGCGCGCGGTGCTGGCCCGAGAACTCTCCGGTGACGTCGACGTGCTGATCGTGGCGAACCCCTGCTTCGGCCTCGACTTCGCGTCGGTGGCCGAGATCCGCGCGCAGATCATGGAGCAGCGCAACCGCGGCGCGGCCGTCCTGCTCGTCTCCGAGGACCTCGACGAGGTGCTCGAACTCGCCGACACGGTCGCCGTGATGTCGGGCGGGACGATCACCTACGTGGCGCCCATCGGGGAGACCGACCGCACCACCATCGGCGCCCACATGGCGGGTCACTGAGCATGATCGAGGTCCAGGCCACGCCCTACCCCTACCCGCTCGATCCGGCCCGCACCGCGCTGATCGTCATCGACATGCAGCGCGACTTCATCGAGCCCGGCGGCTTCGGCGAGGCGCTCGGCAACGACGTGTCGCGCCTCGCCGCCATCGTGCCTGCGGTCGCGCGGCTTCTCGCCCTGTTCCGGTCGAAGGGCTGGACGGTCATCCATACCCGCGAGGCCCACCTGCCCGACCTCTCCGACCTGCCGCCCGCCAAGCGCGCCCGCGGCAGCGCGCCGGTTCGCATCGGCGACGACGGCCCCATGGGTCGCCTGCTGGTGCGAGGCGAGCCGGGCAACGCCATCCTCCCCGCCGTGGCGCCGATCCCCGGCGAGATCGAGATCGACAAGCCGGGCAAGGGGGCCTTCTATGCGACCGGACTGCAAGCCGTCCTGAGGGAGCGTGGCATCACCCATCTCGTCTTCGCGGGCGTGACGACCGAGGTGTGCGTCCAGACGTCGATGCGGGAGGCCAACGACCGCGGCTATGAGTGCCTGCTGATCGAGGACGCCACCGAGAGCTACTTCCCGCACTTCAAGTCCGGCGCCATCGAGATGATCACCGCGCAGGGCGCCATCGTGGGCTGGGCGACGCCGCTCGCCCGCCTCGAGGAGGCCGTCCATGGCTGACACCGCACCGACGCCACCGGCCTTCGACCCGGAGGCCGTCATCGACGCCATGGCCCCGCTGCTCGGCATCACCGTGGACCCGGCCTTCCGCCCCGGTGTCCTGACCAACCTCGGCGTCATCGCCGCCATGGCCGCCCTCGTCGACGGCGCCGCCATCGACGAGCGGGAGGAGCCCGCGCCGGTGTATCGGCCGTGAGCGACTTCGACCCCGTCCGCGCCAGCGCCGCTGCCATCGCCGCCGCCGTCCGCGAGCGGCGCACCACGGCCCGCGCCGTGGCGGAGGCCCACCTCGCCCGCATCGACGCCCTCGACGGGACGCTCGGCGCCTACACGCACGTGACCCGCGCACGGGCGCTGGCGGAGGCGGGCGCCGTCGATGCTCTCGTCGCGGCGGGCTCGGATCCGGGCCCGCTCGCCGGCGTCCCCTACGGCGTGAAGAACCTGTTCGACATCGAGGGCGTCGTCACCGTCGCCGGGTCGAAGATCAACCGCCACGACCCACCGGCGACCGCTGACGCCACGCTGGTGGCGCGGATGCAGGCAGCCGGGGCCGTGCTGCTCGGCGCTCTCAACATGGGCGAGTACGCCTACGACTTCACCGGCGAGAACGCCCATGACGGCCGCTCCGCCAACCCGCACGACCCGGCGCACATGTCCGGCGGTTCATCGGGCGGTTCGGGTACGGCCGCGGCCGCCGGGTTCGCGGCGATCACACTCGGCTCGGATACCAACGGCTCGATCCGCGTTCCGGCCTCGCTGTGCGGGCTCTTCGGTCTCAAGCCCACCTTCGGCAGGCTGTCGCGGGCGGGCACGTTCCCGTTCGTCGCGAGCCTCGATCACCTCGGCCCGCTGGCGCGATCGGCCAACGATCTCGCTTTGGCCTACGACGCCATGCAGGGGCCGGATGTCCGCGACCCCTCCTGCACGGCCGCGGGGATCGATCTCGCGACGCCGACCCTCGACGCGGGCATGCGAGGCCTGCGGGTGGCAGTCCTGGGCGGCTACTTCCGCGAGAAGGCGACACCCGACGCGCTCGACGCCGTCGACAGGGTGGCCCGCGCGCTGGAGGCAACCCGGACCGTCGAGTGGCCGGACGTTGCCCGCGCCCGGGCTGCCGCATTCCTGATCACCGCGACGGAGGCCGCCTCGCTGCACCTCCCGCGGCTGCGCACGCGGCCCGGAGACTTCGATCCCGACGTCCGGGACCGGCTGATCGCCGGCGCCATGGCGCCGGCCTCGCTGGTCGGAAAGGCCCACAAGCTGCGCCGGACCTTCCGCGACGCGGTGGTCCGGCTCTTCGACGAGGTCGACCTGCTTCTCGCCCCGGCCACGCCGTGCCGCGCGCCGCGCGGCGGCCAGAAGACCATGACGCTCGGCGGGGCGGAGATGGCCGTGCGGCCGAACCTCGGCCTGTTCACGCAGCCTGTCTCCTTCGTCGGTCTGCCAGTCGTCGCCGTGCCCGTCTGGACACAGGGCGAGCGCCTGCCCATCGGTGTCCAGGTCATCGCCCCGCCATGGCGGGAGGACCTGGCGCTGCGTGCGGCCCACGCCCTGGAGCAGGCAGGCGTCTGCCGCGCTTCCGTGGCAGCGTGACGCAGGCCGTGCAGGGACGCGTCAGACGCGGGTCAGGCGTGTCTGCAGATCCTTCAGAAACGGGATGCCGTCGAACTGGTCCTGCTGCACCATGTCCCACGCCACGCCCGTGGGCTGGGGATAGGCCGTGCGGGTCTCGATGAGCTCCCATGGCGTCGCGATCCAGTCGAGGGGGCTGTCATGACCGAGCATGACGATCTCGGCGTCGTCCACGACCTGGACCGAATGCACCGTCGTGACGACAGGCGTGACAGGCTCGACCGTTCCGAGTTCCCTGAAGATGCCGAGTTCGAGGTCGGCGAAGCCACCGCCCTTCCCGGTTCGGCCGCCGGCGCGCGTGACGGCGACGCAGCCGACGACGCACACGTCGATCGGGTCCATGTCCTCGAAGGCCACCGGCTCGCCGTGCTCCACGAAGCCCTGCGACGTCGCCGCCAGCTCGAAGCTGATGCCCTTGCGGGTCAGGACCTGTGGATCGAGCTTCACGAACGGGAAGCCGAGGGTCAGCTCGGGCACGGGTGCGTACACGATCTTGCCGTCGTACAGCGCGCGCAGCCGCACCGGAATCTGGGGTGGATCGGGGTTGCACTTCACCACGGCGGCGCCCTGCCACGCCGGGATCTGCGCCAGCCGCCAGGCCGCGAGGTCGGCACCGACGAAGTTCGGAATGCGGCTCCACACCGGGCCGACATTCATGCCCTGATCCTCGAGGGCGCCCCAGATGCGGTCGCGCAGGGTATCCTTGCGGGCGTTGCGCCCCGCCCAGCGGGCGGCGGACGGGGTTTCGACGGCATCGGTCATGGCGGGTCTCCGGATCAGCGCCACGTGCCAAGCAAGCCTCGTGCCTCCGCACGCAGCGGAGCATGACGAGAGGGGAAAGGAGAGCGGCGTGGAGATCAACATTCCGGAGGTGAAGGCGGAGGTCGAGGCCGTCTTCGCCCGATACGAGGCGGCCCTCGTCGGCAATGACGTGGCGGTACTGGACGAACTGTTCTGGAAGAGCCCAATCACGCTGCGCTACGGTGGCGGCGAGAACCTCTACGGCTACGATGCCATCGCCGCCTTCCGCTCGGCCCGCTCGCCCGCGGGCCTTGCCCGGACGCTGGAGAAGACGGTGATCACGACCTACGGAAGGGACTTCGCCACCGCCAACACGCTGTTCAGGCGGAACTCGTCACCGGGCAAGGTCGGGCGGCAAAGCCAGACGTGGGTGCGTACGCCCGAGGGCTGGCGCGTCGTGGCGGCACACGTCTCGGTGATCGACGACCCGGCGTAAATCCGGCGCTACTCGCCCACGGCCAGATGCTGGTCCTGGTCGAGCACGCTCTGCCACTGGGGCTCGGAGGCGAATTCCTCGCCCGGAGCCATCGCGAGCAGCTGGGCGAGACGGTTTCGCGCGCGGTTGACGCGGCTCTTCATGGTGCCCACGGCACAGCCGCAGATGTCGGCGGCCTCCTCGTAGGACATGCCGGACGCGCCGACGAGGATCAGCGCCTCGCGCTGGTCCGCGGAGAGCTGCTGCAGCGCGGCGCTGAAGTCGAGGAAATCCATGTGGGAGCCCTGCGTCGGGTTCGACATCAGGCGACCCGCGATGCGTCCCTCGGGGTCGGCCACCTCTCGGCGGCGCTTGCGGTACTCGGAATAGAAGAGGTTGCGCAGGATCGTGAAGAGCCAGGCGGACATGTTCGTCCCCTCGGTGAACGACCCGAGGTTGGTCCACGCCTTCACCAGCGTCTCCTGCACGAGGTCGTCGGCGCGGTCCATGTTCCCCGAGAGCGACATCGCGAAGGCCCGGAGGCTGGGGATCGCAGCGATGAGTTCCGCCTTCATGGCGGCGCTCGGGGACCCGTGATTCATCACTTGTCCTCCCCGTCGCCCTGGACGCGGTCGAGCCGCTCCATGAGCTCGCGGAAGCGGTCGGGAACCGGCTGGCTCAGAACGTCGTCATAGATGGCCCGCAGCTGGCGCCCGATGTGGTCCTGGACGTTCGGCTGCAGGGCCGGGGCTTCCGGTGGCGTCCGTCCCGACGGGTCGTCGCCCCGGTCCTGCGTTTCTGCTTGCCGCGCGATTCGCCGTTGTGTCATGTACAGCCTCCCGCCGCAGAGCGCGGCACCATCCGACGCGACAACGCGCGGACGGGCCCGGCGGTTCCGGTCACGGCGGAACCTTTTCGACGCCGGCTGCGTTGAGGGCCATAGTGGCAAAGCTGCTGCTTTGCCCGCACAGGGGGTCTCATGTCCGCTTCGCAGGCCATCGCGCCGCACCTGCCTTACCTGCGCCGGTTCTCGCGCGCCCTGACAGGCAACCAGAAGATCGGCGACATCTATGTCCAGGCGACGCTCGAGGCGGTGATCGACGAGCCGCAGCGCATCGACCTCGGCGACGACGTGCGCGTCCAGCTTTACCAGCTTCTCCTCGAGGTCTGGCGGTCGGTTCCCATCGATGCGCAGATCGACACGGCGATCTCTCCGCCTGAGCGCGGCGCGCTGCGCAACCTGCAGGCGGTGACGCCGCGCTCGCGGATCGCCTTCCTCCTGCGGTCGCTGGAGGGGTTGACCAACGAAGAGGTCGCGCGAGTCCTGGGCTGCGAGACGGACGAGGCGAGCGCCCTCGTGGAGGCCGCCGGCCGGGAGATTGCGGACCAGATCAAGACAGACGTCCTCATCATCGAGGACGAGCCCCTCATCGCCCTCGACCTGCAGTCTCTCGTCGAGGAACTCGGCCACCGCGTCGTGGACGTGGCCCGCACCCACGGCGAAGCCGTGTCGTCCATCGCGCGGCTCACGCCGGGACTGATCCTCGCCGACATCCAGCTCGCCGACGGAAGCTCGGGGCTGGAGGCAGTCAACGAGATCCTGGGCACCCTCGAGGTACCGGTGATCTTCATCACCGCCTATCCCGAGCGCTTTCTCACCGGCAGCAGGCCGGAACCCGCCTTCCTGATCACGAAGCCCTTCCTCGCCGACACGGTGAAGGCCGTCATCAGCCAGGCGCTGTTCTTCAACCGGAAGGCCCATCGGACCGACGGGGCCCGCCTCCGGGCCTGAACCGATCGCCGCCGGAACGCAGGCGAGAAAAAGGGGAGCGGGCTTGCGGCCCGCTCCCCTTTTTCGTCCGCGCCGCGAGGCCGGGCTAGAGGCGGCCCGTGAGCAGCATCACCAGCAGGATCAGGAAGACGATCCCGAGGATGCCCGACGGTCCGTAGCCCCAGCCGCGGCTGTAAGGCCAGGCGGGAACGGCGCCGATCACCAGCAGGATCAGGATGATGAGGAGGATTGTGCCGAGCGTCATGAGGGCCTCCGGTTGCAGTCGACCCGACGGACATCCGTCGCTCGACTGACAGGGCTGCGATCGTCACGTGACGAATTTCACCGGCAACGCCGCCTGCGGACGGAAGGTTCCGGCCGATGGCGAGCCAGTCCCGACAGCAAAGGACCCGCAACGGTGAGCCGCTGCGGGTCCTGGCACGATCGATCGGGCGGGAGGGGGCACAGACGCCCGGACCGAGCCTTGCAGCCGGTCAACGGGACACGCTGGACATGGTTCCGGCGCGACGCGTGTTCTCGGCGAAGACGGCCGCTCCGCGTACCCTGCTGGCCGAGTCGGTCGGCTCGGTGGCGCAGTAAGCCGACGGATGGCGCAGGCTCGCCGAGACGGGCGCCGCGGTTTCCGTGACGGATACGTCGAGACGGGCGGCCGGCCGCTGCGGGGCGGGATTCTGCATCCAGCCCAGCACGGGAGGCGCAAACAACGTGGCGACCGCGACGGTCAGGGCGGCCGATGACATCAGGCGGGCGGGATCCATGACGAGCCTCCTGGCTGCTCTCCTTGGCGCGCGGGGCTTGCGTTCCTGACGCGATGTCCCGCGGCGGGCTCCTCCAACGTGACCGGAACGCCCTGGTTCCCGGACTCGCGCCGAAGTGCGGAACGCCAAGTCCCCGTGCACGTTGCCCGGTCCGACGACTGACGGGAGAGACGGATGGCGAGCCGGATACGTGTGGGCCTAACGGCGCTTGCCGCGCTCGCCGCCCTGCCTTCCGCGGAAGGCCTGGCGCAGACCGCGGCTGCACCGTCCATTGGCTATCTCACGGAGGAGGCCCCCGCCCAGCGGACGGCCACCAGTTTCATCGGACAGAACGTCTTCGGCCGGAACGGTGAGCGGATCGGTGACGTGAACGACGTCGTCGTGGACACGAGCGGGACCGCGCCGCCGGCCCTCGTCATCGGCGTCGGAGGCTTCCTCGGGATCGGCGAGAAGGACGTGGCCGTCCCGCTCGGGGCGGTGACCATCGAGCCTCTCAAGGGGGCCCGTCGGCTGGTCGTGCCTGTGACCCGCGAGGATCTCCGCGCAGCCCCTCCCTTCAGGCGTCGCGATCCCGTCCGTTGACCCCGTCCCCGCTGGCTGCGGCCGGGCCACGTCCACTCCTCTTCGGGCGGCGCGCGGCGACGGTCGCGGCAGGAACAAAGGATGCCGATGGGACGTTCCCCGGCACCCCGGCGGTCGACGGGAAGGCAATCATGAAAGGATGCGCGCCATGGCCGTGAACACGATGCAGGAGCTCTTCGTCCATACACTGGGCGACATCTACTACGCGGAGAACCAGATCCTGAAGGCGCTGCCGAAGATGGTCGAGCAGGCGCGCTCGGAGGAACTGCGCGAGGCCTTCCAGCAGCATCTCGAGGAGACACGCGAGCAGGTGCAGCGGCTGGAGGAGGTCTTCCGCATGTGCAACGCCCCGCCGCGCGGGGAGCGCTGCGACGCCATCGAGGGGATCATCAAGGAAGCGGATGGCCTCGCCTCTCAGATCACGGACGCCGAGGTGCGCGACGCCGGGATCCTGGCGGCCGCGCAGGCGGTGGAACACTACGAGATCTCCCGTTACGGCACGCTGATCGCGTGGGCGGAGCAGCTCGAGATGGACGACGCGATCGACCTCCTCGAGCAGAACCTCGAGGAAGAGAAGAACGCCGACCGCCTCCTGACGGAGATCGCGGAAGGCGACGTCAACGACGACGCCGCCTCCTGACCGTCCCCCATCCTTGAGAAGGCCGGCCAGGCATGACTGGCCGGCCTTTTTTCATGCGTACGGCCTCGTCGAGACATCGGTGGCAGCGCAGAGAGATATCGACGGATACGAGAAGGGCCGGCCCGCGCGGGACCGGCCCTGGAGGGATGCCCGAGACGCTCAGTAGTAGTCGCAGACCCTGCGACCCCAGCCGTCGTAGTAGCAGTCGCGACGCGGGGTGGTGGCCGCGCCGACGATGGCGCCTCCGGCCGCGCCGACCGCCGCTCCTGCCAGTGCGCCGCTGGGCCGGCCGGTTGCGAGGCCACCTACCACGGCACCGGTGGCACCGCCGATGGCAGCACCGCCCAGGGCTCGGTTCTCGGCCTCGGTCTGCGCGCATGCACCCAGCGACAAGGCGATCGCAGCCGTCATCATCAGCTTTTTCATCGACGTGACTCCTGTTCGCCGACGACAGTGCGAAGCGTGGGGAGGAACCGCCGGCGTGCGTCGCCAACGTGCAATCCTCCGCCAAGGTTTCCCTGGAGGGCTCTCCTTCACCTCCGCTGAAATTGTCGCGCCCGAGGATGGAACCAAGCTCCAGCCTCCCGCGTTTCCGGTCGGAGTACGTTCTAGGGAGAGCCTGAACATGGCGGACAACCAGCAGCGGTCGAACCGGGGCTTCGCTTCGATGGACCAGAACAAGCAGCGCGACATCGCCCGGAAGGGGGGCGAAAGCGTGCCGAACGAGAAGCGCAGCTTCTCTCGCGATCCCAAGCTCGCCGCGGAAGCCGGTCGCAAGGGTGGCCGCAGCGTCGCCCCCGAGGCCCGCAGCTTCTCGCGGGACCCGAAGTTGGCGGCCGAGGCCGGCCGCAAGGGCGGCGAGGCGTCGCACAGCCGGCGCTCCGGCGGAAACCAGAACCACTGATCTTCCTCGGACGGAAGGTCGTCACGCCGCCGGCACGCCGGCGGCGTTTTCGTACCCGCCGTCACGTGCCGACGGTGAAGTAGAGGACGATGCCCGCGATGCCCGCCAGGATCAGGCCCGCGGTGAGCACGACCCAGACATGATGTCCCGTCACAGCTTGTCGCGCCTCGTTCACGCCGATCTCCCTCTCCACTGGCTCGTGCTGATCCACCATCGGTCCCTCCGGCTTGCTGGAAACGTTCGGCCAACGCGAGGTCTGCGGGGCGGTTCCACGGCGAGCTGCCGCATCAGGTCTTTGTGTCATTCGCCTGCCTGCATACAGCCACGACCAAGCTTTATTCACGCCATTTTATGGTCTCGATTTTATCAATCTCGCCACATTGAGGCTACAGACTGTGCTATTTCAACAACATTGACCGCAGACTCGAAGTATTTAAAGTTACGCTCCAGCTTGAATACCTTGATCGAACTTGGCGGCGCAGCTACGGTCGCCACTCCTCGCGTCGCCCGACCGAAAGGACGAAACACATGCGTAACCTTCTCCTCGCCGCCACGGCCCTGACGGCCGTTTCGGCACCGGCCTTCGCGGCCGATCTCCCCAGCCGCACGATGGCGCCGGCCGCGCCCGTCGCCTATGCGCCGCCGGCCTTCACGTGGACCGGCTTCTACATCGGCGTGAACGCGGGCTACGGCTGGTCCAGCGGTGGCGACACCACCTTCGCGGGCCCGGGCGGCACGTTCGTGTTCAGCAGCGGCGACGACGGCGGCTTCGTCGGCGGTGGCCAGATCGGCTACAACATGCAGACGGGCGCCTTCGTCTGGGGTCTGGAAACGGACATCCAGTACGCCGACTTCGGCGGCGACCGGACGTTCGGCGCCTTCGGCGTCACGAGCAGCAGCGGCAACTACTTCGGCACCGTGCGCGGCCGTATCGGCTTCGCCATGGACCGGGCGCTGTTCTACGTGACGGGCGGTCTTGCCTACGGCGACATCGGTGACCGGATCTTCGGCAGCAACGACACGCGTGCCGGCTGGACCCTCGGCGGCGGCGTCGAGTACGCCTTCACCAACAACTGGACCGCGAAGGTCGAAGGTCTGTGGGTGAACATCGACCGCGGCAACCGGTACGGCTCGTACACGGACCTGACCGGGACCTACCTCGTCACCCAGTCGAAGAACAACGACTTCGGCGTGATCAGGGCCGGCCTGAACTACAAGTTCTGACCGTCATCCCGGGCCTGCAAGTCTTGAAGAGGCCGGGTGCGACGCGCCCGGCCTCTTTCGCAGGAAGGAACCTCTGGCAGACTCCGCGCGTTACGACCACCGGTACCGCCGACGCCCGGCGGGGGCTGGACAAGGCGGCGCGCCTCTCGACATGGACAGCGGAGTTCGGTTCCAAGAACTGGCGGATGCCGCGCCGGTCCTCATCTGGCGCGTCGGCACGGACGGCGTCTACAACTGGGTCAATCGCACCTGGGTGGATTTCACCGGCTTGTCGCGCGAGCGCATGAGCGGCCTGTCCTGGGGAGAGGTCATCCACGAAGGCGAACGCGACAGGTGCCGCGCCCAGTTCAGGGCGGCCTTCGACGAGCGCCGCGACTTCTCCCTCGATTATCGGATCCGGCGGGCGGACGGCGAACTGCGCTGGATGACGGACCGCGGCCGCCCCTTCTTCCTGTCCGATGGAAACTTCGCCGGCTATCTCGGCACCTGTCTCGACATCTCCGACCGCAAGCATGCTGAACTCCGCGCACAGACTGCGCTCGCAGATGCACGGCGCGCCCTGCGCCAGCGCGATGTCCTCCTCGGTGAGGTTCATCACAGGGTGAAGAACAACCTCCAGGTGATTCTCAGCCTGCTGTCGCTCCGCGCGCGAGCTGTTCCCGACGCGCAGACGCGCGACGAACTGCTGCGACTCGCTCGCAGGATCCAGGCGATGGGGCACGTTCAGGCAGAGATCCACGGCGAGCACGACGTGACGCGGATCGTCCTCGTCGATTTCCTGCGACGTCTGGGCCGCCCCCTCGCCGTCCTGCATGGCTGCGACCACATCGACGTCCAGGTCGAGGGACTCGCCGTGCCGATCGAGGCCGGAACGGCCAGCATCGTCGGCCTGATCATGGCCGAGCTGATCTCGAACAGCTTCTCGCACGCGTTCCCCCGCGGGGTGGGCGACATCCGGATCAGGGTCCGCGAAGGGACCGGGGGTCGCATCGCCATCGACATCCACGACACGGGGGCTGGCTTCGATGCCACGGCGGCGGAGCAGAAGGGGTCAGTCGGATTGACCATCGTCCGGAGCCTCGCCCGGCAGGGCGACATCGTCATGCGTCACCATCCGGGGGCGGGCGCGGGCTGGACGCTTACGCTTCCGCCCTCGATCGGTCAGCCCGACTCCAGCCTCGCCGCCGGCTGAGACGTCAGCCGAATCCGAGGCGCCGCAGAGCCGCGGCAAGATCGTCGAGCTGGAACGGCTTGGTGACGCGGACGGTCGGCGGCTCTGCCCGCTCCTCCTGCCCCGGAAGAGCCCGCATGTGGCCGGTGGCGAACACGACGGGGAGATCCGGGCGACGCTCCCGGCACAGCTCGACCAGTCGATCCCCCGGCATGTCCGGGAGGCCGATGTCCGTCATCAGGACGTCGAGATGCGGATCCGCCTGAAAGTGGCCGAGCGCCGCTGCGGCCGTGCCGGCCTCCACGACCTCGTGGCCGAGCTCGTCGAGAAGGTCGGCCAGCGTCATCGCGATGAGCGGCTCGTCCTCAACAAGCAGAATTCTCAGTCGTCCGTTCACGGTCATCGTTGCCTGTCGACCAACGTGGTCCTCTTCGAATGTGTCGTCTCTCGCCCGCGAGCGCGAGCGAGGTTCAGAAACCCATGCAGGATAGCGCGTTCCGACCAGGCAGAAAGCGTCGTCTCACCCGGGCCTTCGGTCCTTGGCGGCATCGTCGGGCACGGGATCCAGCGCGGCGCGGTCGGGTTCGGGGCGCTTCTCGTCCTGGGCGCCCGGCTGGCCGGGCCGGCGAGCGGGCTGGACTTTCGGCGGTCTGGCGGATCGGGCGGGTGGTGAATCGGAGTGCGGCATCGGATCGTCCTGGTCGCCCCCCGGACGGTCTCAACGGATGCCGGCGCCCGCAGGTTCCCCGGCCGCATCGTTGCGCAACAACGAAGCCAGCCGGCGCGACAGTTCGTCGACGGTGAAGGGCTTTGGCAGGAGGTCCGGGCCGTCGTCCGCAGGGTCCTGCATGATCTGGTGCGCATAGCCCGACGTGAGCAGGACGTGCAGGCGCGGGCGGTCCCGACGCGCCTGCAGCGCCAGGGCCCGGCCGTCGGTCCCCGGCAGGCCGATGTCCGAGAACAGGAGGTCCACCTCGCGCGCCTGTGCCAGGAGGCGCATCGCGGATGCCGCATCCTCCGCCTCGAGCACGTCGAAGCCGAGGTCGCGAAGGGCATCGACGCTGAAGGACCGTACGGCCGGATCGTCCTCAACGACGAGCGCGGTCCGGCGACGCTCGGCCAGGAGCGCGGCATGATCCCCCCCGCCCTCCGCCGATGCCGGCTCGGGCTCCACCCCGAAGGCCGCCCGCGGCAGGAACAGCCTGACCGTGGTGCCCTCCCCGCTCCGGCTCTCCAGCCGCACGTGGCCGCCCGACTGCTTGATGAAGCCGTAGACCTGAGACAGGCCGAGGCCCGTACCCTTGCCGTGCGGCTTCGTCGTGAAGAACGGCTCGAAGACCTTGAGCTGGATCTCGTCGGGGATGCCGTGCCCGGTGTCGGCCACCTCTACGATCACCCAGTCGCCGGGTTCGGGATCCTCGGGGTGGGTCCCACGCTGGCTCACGGAAAGGTTGCGCGCGCGGATCTCCAGCCGCCCGCCCTCCGGCATGGCGTCGCGGGCGTTGACGGCGAGATTGAGGATCGCGCTCTCGAGTTGGTTCGGGTCGACGTTCACCGGCCACAGACCCGCCTGGGTGCGAGCCTCGACGGTGATGGATTCGCCCAGCGTGCGCCGGATCAGGTCCGACATGCCGCCCACGAGGTCCGCCACGTCGATCCGCTTGGGCTCCAGCGGCTGCTGGCGCGAGAAGGCGAGCAACCGCTGGGTGAGCAGGGAGGCGCGCACCGCTCCCTCCTTCGCCAGGCTCGCCGACCGCCGGGCCCTCACGTCGTCGGGACGCAGCCGCCGCAGCAGCATGTCGAGGTTCCCGATGACCACCGTCAGGAGGTTGTTGAAGTCGTGCGCGACGCCCCCGGTCAGCCGGCCCACCGCCTCCATCTTCTGGACCTGCCGGAGGGCGGCCTCGGCCGCCTGCCTCTTCTCCGACTCTGCCTTGAGCCTCGCGAAGGCGAGCGTCTGGCTATGCGCCTGCCTCAAGGCGGTGAGGCTCAGCAGGAAGAGACCGAGCGTGGCCGGGATGCCGATGGCCACGTAGATGGCCATGGTGCGAAGCCAGTCGTCCAGGATCACCGAGCGCGGAGATGCGACGACGACCTGGACCGGATAGCCCTCGATGCCCCTGTGGGCCACGAGTTCGGCCGGTCCCTGGTCGGAGGCCGGCAGGTCCAGAAGGCCCGTCGCCGGAACGCCGCGGAGCTGTCCGACGAGTTCCTGCGCGCGCTGGCCGATCGGTGTGCCGTCGCCACGGGGACTGGGGGTGTCGACGAGGATCGCCCCGTCGTCGCGCATGAGGGCGATGGCGAGGTTCGTCTCCCGTGCGACGCGGCCGTGGAACTCGCGATAATAGTCGGGCTGCACCGATACGGCGACGACGCCGGCGAACGGACCCTCCGGCGATCGCAGGCGCCAGCTGATCTGGAAGAACCGGACGTCCATGACCCGCCCCCGCAGCTGTTCGCTGACGTAAGGGGGCCGCGGCTGGCGAATGTGCACGCGAAAATATTCGCGGTCCGAAAGGTCCACCCCCGGGACGGGAAACACCTCGGCCGCCACCATCCCGCGGCCCTGCGCGTCAAGGAGCCAGACGTCCTGGATCTGAGGCAGGGAGTGCGAGAGCCGAAGGAGCCGTTCGTTGATCGCCGCTTCGCGGGCGCGGATCTCCGCGTCGGAAAGATCGCGCACGAACTCGTTCGCCTGCCCGGCCACGAGGGCGTAGGTGTCGAAGGTCCTCAGGGCGTGCTCGTGGACGAGGTCGAGCGTGTGCTGGAGCGACCTCTCCAGATCCTTCTCGCGATCTCGCCAGGCCGTGACACCCACGGCCGCGAGGAGCATCAGGGGAAGCGCGACGGACAGCCAGACGAGAATGCGCAGCCAGCGAACCGACTGTTCGCCCGGCGACGTCGCGTCGCCGGCTGCGCCGGCACGTGGAACACGGAAGTCGTTCATCCGACGCGTGCACGCCCCCGCCGATTGGTCGTGGGAGTTTCACACATCCAGGGGCGAGGACCAAGCCCGGCTTGGCCGAAGATGCGGCTTTTCGTCCTCTATCGGGCCTGCTCGGACCCGATCGCCGGTCGAAGGGTCTCGCGCAGGAGGGATTCGAGGACGTAGCGCTGGCGGAGGCTCTCCACGAGTTCCTCCCGCTCCATGGCCGACGCTCCCGCGATGCCGAGATCGTGGGCGAAGGCGCGCAGGTCGTCGAGGATCCGATCCTCCATCTCGACCGCATCGGCGCGAGGTGCCGGGAAGGCGCTGTGCGGACGATCGAGCCGTGCCATGAAAGTCCCCCGTTGCTGAGTGGGCCCGGACGTTCGGGCGTCCGCCCACGAACGCATCCCATGCACGGACTGTTCCATGTGAATGTTGCACCGCTATTGCAAGGAGCAGGCGGAACCGTGACATCCGTGCGGCGTTCGTCGCACGCGCAGCCACAGGAGAGAACGACGTGCGATCGTCCGAGCCGCCAGCGGTCCCCGAGCCTGTCCCGCCGGTCCCCGCGCCGCCGCCCGCTCCCGGTCCCGGGCCCACGCCCGAGGGCCCGCCCCAACCGCCTGAAGGCCCCGCGCCCCTGCCGCCGGTAGAGATTCCCGCAGGCCCGCCGGAGCCGGGTCTGCCCCCGGCGAACGATCCCATCCCGCCGCCGACGCGGGCTCAGGTGTAGCTTGGCTCGTCGGTACGCTGGACGAGGACCTCGACGGTCATGCCGAGCGGGTCCGATGGCCGCCCGGTGAAGCTGCCCGCAACCGGGACCGCCTGCGAAGGATCGCGGGTGACGGCGACGCGGATCAGGGAGCCGGCATCGACCGCCGCGTTGGTGGGGTCGAACTCGACCCACCCTGCACCTGGCAGGTAGACGTCGACCCAGGCATGGGTCTGCCCGGCGCCGACCGTCCCGGCCGCGCCCCCGTCGAGGGCCGGATCATACAGGTAGCCGCTCACGAAGCGGGCGCCGAAGCCAAGGCTGCGGAGCGCCTCGATCATGAGCAGAGCGAAGTCGCGGCACGATCCGGCGCCGCGCTCGAGCGTCACCTCCGGCGGCTGGGTGCCCTCCGTGTCCCTGGCTTCGTAGCGAAAGGTGGCGCGAATCCGGTCGTTGAGCGTGCTCAGCAGGTCCATCGTGGGCATGGGTCGTGCGGACACGAAGCCGCGTGCCCATTCGTCCACGGCACCTCGCGCGTCGGGATAGTGCCGCTCCAGCAGCCGGCCGAGGTCAGAGCGGTCGTCGGCCGAGTAGATGAAGGGATAGGTGCGCGCGGCGTCGGTCAGGGACAGCGACTCCTGCGCCCGCGGATACCGGACGAGATGCAGGACGGACTCGATCGAGAGCCTGTCCGCGGCCGTGTCGAACGTCGCGACGGCGACGGAATTGCCGAAGACGTCGTGGAACCAGCGGACGGAGCTGGCGGCCGGGGACAGGATCAGTTCCGCCTTGTCCAGCCGCAGGTCGTGGCTGTCGCGGGGTCGCAGCATCAACCGGTGCTCCCCGAAGCTCACGGGGGCGGCATACCGGTACTCGGTGCGGTGTCGGACGGTGAAGGGAACCACTGATCCTGTCTCCTGGCGGTCCTTGGGCCAACCCTCTCGCCCCGGTCGGCGGTTCCATCACGACGCCGAAACGATCGGCCGGGCAACGATGGAACCGAAGGCGACCCTTGCGCGTTGGGAGGTCGTTCGCAACGGTCGGGTGAGGAAAGCCCCCTCCCAGCCTGGCCGGCCGCGCCTCCTCGACCCGCAGCGGGGCAACCCCGTTGCGGGTCGTTTTTCGTTCGGAACCCGAGCGGCTCCGTCACGTTGCCCCGACGGGGACTTCACTCGAACGAGGGAGCCATCTGACATGAACTGGGATCGTGTTGAAGGCAACTGGAAGGAAATGAAGGGCCGGATCAAGCAGCAGTGGGGCGAGCTCACCGATGACGACATCACGGTGATGAACGGCAAGCGGGACGAACTCGCCGGCCGGCTGCAGCAGCGCTACGGCTACGCGAAGGATCGGGCCGAACGCGAGATCGATGCGTGGCTGAACGCCACCCAGCCCGACCGCATGTGACGACTCCGGGCGGGGCTTCGGCCCCGCCCGACGGCATCGTCGAGGCTCAGGCCCTCGCCCGCTCCGCCGCCGCGCCGCGCTCGGGGGGGCAGTGGGACTTCTGGTCGAAGAAGAGAGCCTGGCTGATGACCGCCCTCACCGTGTCCGCGCGGAAGGGCTTCGTGATCAGGAATGCCGGCTCCGGGCGCTGCCCCGTCAGGAACCGCTCCGGAAACGCCGTGATGAAGATCACGGGCAGGGAGGACGTCTGGAGGATGTCGTTCACGGCATCGACGCCAGAACTGCCATCGGCGAGCTGGATGTCCGCCAGCACGAGCCCCGGTTCCCGGCGCTGGATCACGGCCTGGGCTTCGCTGCGCGTCCGGGCGATACCGAGAACCCGGTGGCCGAGGCCCTGCACCAGCGCCTCGAGATCCATGGCGATGATGGGTTCGTCCTCGATGATCAGGACGTCTGTCGACATCTGCTCGGCAATTTCGCGCCCGGCCTCCGTGAGAAGCGTGTCGACCTCGACGACGGTCCTGCCCATCGCTCCCGCAACATCGTCGTGGGAGAAGCCTTCGACGCAATGCAACAGGAACGCGATCCTCGCCGGCGGCGTCAGCATCGACAGGGAGCGCCGCGGCCCCCCTTCCACCCGCGCGGCCACGTCGGTGGCCCGGTTGACGGGCACCGATGCCCAGACCTTCAGGAAAGCCTTGTAGAGAGCGACCCGGGGTTCGAGCACGTCGTCGAACGAGCCGGGATCCGCCACCAGCGCCTCGAGGGTCGCCACGGCGTAGGCGTCACCCCCCTGCTGCGAACCGGCCAGCGCACGCGCGAAGCGGCGCAGGTAAGGCAAGTGCGGGGCGATCGCCTGGGCGATGGACATGGTGGTCCTCCTGTCATGCGGTCCGCAGGCGACCGAGAGGGCCGGGCCGGCGCGGGGAGCGAGGGGGGCTATGGTCGCGGACCATTCTCGCGCTAACGTCGCAGCCTCGGGGAAGTTCCATCGGACCCTAGGAACCACGTCCGCAGAGCCGCGTTGAGCACCCAGCACACCGCGCCGGCGGCCACCAGCCGATCCCCCGGGTACACTGAGCCGTTCGCGCGGAGGCATGGATGAGGACCAGGAAAGGCCGGCGCTCCGGCGCCGCCGCACGGCAGGCAGGCACCGACATGAGCGAACCCATCAACGTCGATCTGTCGGATGACACCGCGTCGTTGCAGACGGGGCGGCCCGATACCGATCTCCAGTCGCACATCGGCCGCCAGTTGCGGGCGATGTACGACACGGTGGTGAACCAGCCGGTCCCGGACCGCTTCCTGGAACTCCTCAACAAGCTCGACGAGAAGACGGGGGGAACGAAGGACAAGGAATGACCGAGGATCCCGCCGCCCGCCGCATGAAGGACGACATCCTGGCGGCGGTCCCGGCCTTGCGTGCGTTCGCGATGTCGCTGAGCGGCAATCCCGATCGCGCGGACGACCTCGTGCAGGAGACGATGCTGAAGGCATGGGCGAACCGGGACAGCTTCACCCCGGGGACGAACGTGTCCGCGTGGCTCTTCACCATCCTGCGCAACGTGTTCTACTCCGAGCACCGCAAGCGGCGGCGCGAGGTCGAGGACGCCGACGGCCAGATGGCGGCCCGCCTGGCCACCCATCCGGCGCAGGAGGGCCACATGGACCTCGTCGACTTCGGGGCGGCTCTTCAGCAACTCCTCCCCGACCAGCGCGAAGCCCTCATCCTGATCGGCGGCTCCGGGCTCTCCTACGAAGAGGCCGCTCAGATCTGCGGCTGCGCGGTGGGCACCATCAAGAGCCGCGTGAACCGCGCCCGCACCCGCCTCGCCGAGATCCTCGCGGTGTCGTCGACGTCGGAGTTCGGCCCCGAGTCCCGCTGGGCCACGGCCCTGTCGGCGACGTCGGGAGAGGATCGAAGCTAATTTACAGCTTAAGATGTGATTATCGATTAATACGCAGCAGGCGATGTTGATTGCTGCCGCGGTGGGGCCGTGGTAGTAACTGAACGGTTGGTCCGTTGACCTTGGTCAAGGACAGCGCCCGAAGTCCGCTCCAGCAGTGGCGTCGGTTCCTCATTCGTCGCGCCTCTTCGGGTTTCCCATGCACATCGTCGTCGTCGACCACCAGGGAGTGGAGCACAACCTCGAGGCGCTCGAGGGCTGGCGCGTGATGGAGGTCATCCGGGACTGGGGCGTCGGGATCAAGGCCGAGTGCGGCGGTGCCTGTGCCTGCGCCACCTGCCATGTCTACGTCGATCCGGAGTGGGTCGGCCGCCTGATTCCGCCGACGGACGAGGAGATCGACCGCCTCGACGAGGCGATGATGGTCGACGCAACCACCTCGCGCCTTTCATGCCAGATCCTCATGACCGAGGCCCTGGACGGGTTGCGGGTTCGCCTGGCCCCGGGCAGCGAGCCGGAGCCGCAGGCCGAGGCAGCCTGATCCACGAGGGAATGGCAGCGTCCCGCGCCAGCCGTTCCATATAGAGAATCTACAAATTGTTTTTGTAGTATAAAGATTATTGTCGATACGGTATGTGAATTAATCTTTCACACGAACCGGCATCGATCATGACCATGTCATTCTCCACAGCCCCCGATCGTGGCATCGGCTGGTTCGCGCGGCTCGCAGCGATCCTGGGCAGGGCGGGACGTGGCCCACGCGGTCGTGTCGCCCTCGTCGGCGCCGGGCCAGGCGCTGCCGACCTCCTGACGGTCCGTGCGGTGCGGCTGCTCCAGCAGGCCGACGTGGTGCTCCACGACGCGCTCGTCGGTCCCGAAGTCCTCGGCCTCGTCCCACCGGAGACGGAACGGGTCTGCGTCGGCAAGCGGCGCGGAGCCCACCGGATGACGCAGCGCGACATCGAGGCCCTGATGATCCGCCACGCACGGGCAGGCCGCCGCGTCGTCCGGCTGAAGGCCGGCGATCCGCTCGTGTTCGGCCGTGCGGGCGAGGAGATGGCCGCGCTGGAGGGCGCCGGCATCCCGTTCGAGCTCGTTCCCGGCGTCACCGCGGCCCTGGCCGCCGCAGCCGACGCGAAGCTGCCGCTCACGCTGCGCGGTGTCGCCTCGACCCTCGTCCTCGCCACGGCCGAGGGCGCCGAGGGGACGGATCCCGCGCATTGGGAAACCCTTGCCGCGGGCGGCGCGACCGTCGCGGTGTACATGGGGCGCAGCGCAGGACAGAGGGTCCGCGACAGGCTCGTCGCCGCCGGTCTTGCAGCGTCGACCCCCGTCGTGGCCGTGGAGAAGGCGGGCCGCAACGAGAGGCGCATCTTCTCCGGCGTCCTCGACGACCTGCCCGTTCTCGCCGCACGCGCCGACATCGACGGACCCACGCTCATCCTGATCGGTCCGGCCGCGGCTTTGGCCGCGACCGCCGACGCCTGGCCCCTCGCCCCCCTCGCCGCCGCGGCCTGACGGAGACGCCGACGATGATGAAGAAGCCGCGTTCCGCGACCCTCCTCGTGGTCTCTGCGAACGACACGCTCAGCGGGGTGGCGATCTATCGGACCGCCGACGGCTGGACGACGCGTCTCGACGAGGCGCTCGTCATACCGTCGCAGGCGGAGGCCGAGGCCCTCCTTCCGCAGGTGACGCGTGCCAGCGCCATCGAGGCGGTCGATCCCTACCTCGTCGAGGTGATCCGGGAGGACGGACGCCTCGTCCCCGTGCGCTGGCGCGAGCGCATTCGGCTGGAGGGGCCGACCGTGCCCTCACTCGCCGACGCCCCGGTCGCCCCCAAAGCCGACGCCGCCTGAGAGGCCCGCCCATGTACCGCTACGACGAGTTCGACCGCGCCTTCGTCCACGAGCGTGTCGACGAGTTCGCCGACCAGGTCGCGCGCCGCCTGTCGGGCGACCTCTCCGAAGACCAGTTCAAGCCCATCCGGCTCATGAACGGCGTGTACCTGCAACTGCACGCCTACATGCTCCGCATCGCCATTCCCTACGGCACGCTGTCGTCGCGGCAGCTGCGCAAGCTCGCCTTCATCGCGCGGACGTACGACCGCGGCTGGGGCCACTTCACGACGCGCCAGAACCTCCAGTTCAACTGGATCGCGCTGAAGGACGTGCCCGACATCCTGCGCCACCTCGCAGAGGTGGAGATGCACGCCATCCAGACCTCCGGCAACTGCATCCGCAACGTCACCGCGGACCACTTCGCCGGAGCTGCCGCCGACGAGGTGGCCGATCCCCGCCCCTACGCGGAGATCCTGCGGCAGTGGTCGGCGCTGCACCCGGAGTTCAGCTTCCTGCCGCGCAAGTTCAAGCTTGCCGTCACCGGAGCCCCGAACGACCGCGCCGCGATCCAGGTGCACGACATCGGGCTGGAGGTGAAGCGCAGCGATGAGGGCGACGTCGGCTTCGCCGTGTGGGTCGGCGGCGGGCAGGGCCGGACGCCCATGATCGCGAAGAAGGTCCGCGACTTCCTGCCCGAGAGCGAGCTGCTCGCGTACTGCACGGCGATCCTGCGCGTCTACAACCTGTACGGACGCCGCGACAACAAGTTCAAGGCGCGCATCAAGATCCTCGTCCACGAGACCGGCATCGAGGAACTGAAGCAGGACATCGAGGTCGAGTACGAGGCCCTGAAGGCCGAGAACCTCGAACTGACCGTCCCCCGCGAGGAAGTGGAACGCATCGCGGCCTACTTCGCGCCGCCGGCCTTCGAGACGCTGCCGGCGACGTCCGCGGCCCTCGAGCGTGGCCGGCGCGTCGACGCGGACCTCGACGCCTTCGTGACGCGCAACGTCACGCCGCACCGCCAGCCCGGCTATGGCTGCGTCACCGTCTCGTTAAAGCCGATCGGCGGTCCGCCCGGCGACGCGACGGCAGAGCAGATGGAGGCCGTGGCCGACCTCGCCGAGCGCTACTCCTTCGACGAGGCGCGCGTCAGCCACGAGCAGAACCTCGTCCTGCCGCACGTGAAGCTGGACGACGTCCCTGCCCTCTTCGCCGCCCTGCAGCGGGCGGGCCTCGCCACGGCCAACGCAGGCCTCGTGACCGACATCATCGCCTGCTCCGGCCTCGACTACTGCGCGCTGGCCAACGCCCGCTCGATCCCGGTGGCGCAGCGCCTGTCGGAGCGTTTCGCCGACCAGGCCCGGCAGCGCCAGATCGGTGACCTGAAGATCAAGATCTCGGGCTGCATCAATGCCTGCGGGCACCATCACGTGGGGCACATCGGCATCCTCGGCGTGGAGCGCAAGGGCGAGGAGTTCTACCAGATCACGCTGGGCGGTTCGGCCGACCAGAACACGGCCATCGGCACCATCCTCGGCCGCGGCTTCCCGGCGGACGGGATCGTCGACGCCGTGGAGACGGTCGTCGACACCTATCTGCGCCTGCGCCTGTCGCCCGCCGAGAGCTTCATCGACGCGGTTCGCCGGCTCGGCGAAGCGCCGTTCCAGACGGCGCTCTACCCCGACGCTCCCGCCACCGAAGCCGCCTGACGGAGACCGACCCATGGCCCTCTTTGGACGCGACGGCTTCGGCGAGGACGCTTTCATCCCGGTGCCCGACGGCGAGCCGGTCCCGACCGATCGACCGGCGATCGTCTCGAAGACCCGCTGGCTGGCGCAGCGAGACCAGCTTGGGGCCCGTAACGCGCCGCTCGGCCTCATGCTGGAGGCCGGCGAGGACCTCGACGGGATCGAGGCCGATGTCGGCCGCTTCGCCCTCGTGGCGCTGCGTTTCCCGCGCTACACCGACGGGCGCGCCTACTCGACGGCGCGCCTTCTGCGGGAGCGTCATGCCTTCGCCGGCGAACTGCGCGCCGTGGGTGACGTGCTGCACGACCAGATCCCATTCATGCGCCGTTGCGGCTTCGACAGCTTCGAAATCACCCACGAGCCCACCATCCGCGCCTTGCGGGAGGGCCGCGTGCGCGGCGTGGCACATCACTACCAGCCCGCGGCCGTGCCGGAGACGGCACCCGGTCCGCGCTGGCGCAGGGTCCGGGCCGGCTGAGACCGGACCCCGGCGGTGCTCCACGTTGCCAAGCTGAAGGTGACACCGCACACTGATGGACAATCGGGACGCGTGGATTCTTTGGTTCACACGGCCTGCTGATCCTCCGACACGGCGTGGCGCCTCCATGGTTGAGCAATCCCCCGACCGCGGCGCTTCCATCGCGCCCTCCGCGGACGCCGTCCCCCTCGAACGCCGCCTCGCCGCCATACTCGCGCTCGACGTCGTCGGCTTCAGCCGGATGACCGGTATCGACGAGGAAGGAACGCTGGCGGCGCTCAAGGCCCATCGCCGCGACCTGATCGACCCGACCCTGCTCGCCGCGCGCGGCCGGATCATAAAGTCCACCGGCGACGGGCTCCTCGCCGAGTTCTCGAGCTCGGTGGCAGCAGTTCGATCCGCCGTGATGATCCAGCAGGGCATGACCGAGCGGAACGCCGGCCTGCCGGCCGACCGGCGGATGACGCTGCGCATCGGCATCCACGTCGGCGACGTCGTGGTCGATGACGCGGACCTGCTCGGCGACGGCGTCAACATCGCCGCCCGGCTGGAGGGCGTCGCGGACCCCGGCGGCGTGGCCATCTCCGAGGACGTCTGGCGGCAGGTACAGGGCAAGGTCGGCGCCGCCTTCGCCGACGCCGGCGAGGTGCGGCTGAAGAACATCGCCGCCCCCATGCGCCTGTTCCGCCTCGAGATCGCCGAGGTTTCGGCCCTCGACGTCCCGGCGGGGACGCCGGCCCCCGCGCCCGAGCTGGCGATGCCGGAATTGCCGTCGCTCGCCGTGCTGCCCTTCCAGAACATGAGCGGCGACCCCGAGCAGGAGTATTTCGCCGACGGGCTCGTCGAGGACATCATCACGACCCTGTCCAAGCTGACGGGGTTGCGCGTCATCGCCCGCAACTCCAGCTTCGTCTACAAGGGCCGCGCCGTGGACGTGCGCGAGGCCGGCCGGCAGCTCGGCGTGCGCCACGTCCTGGAGGGTAGCGTGCGGCGCGCCGGCAACCGCATCCGCATCACCGCCCAGCTCGTCGACACGCGCACCGGATCGCACGCGTGGGCGGAACGCTACGACCGCCCGCTGGACGACATCTTCGCCGTGCAGGACGAGATCACGCTCGTGCTCGCCACGGAGATGCAGGTGAAGCTCACCGAAGGCGAGCAGGCCCGGCGCCACTACACGACGACGTCGAACGTCGAGGCATGGTCGCTGTGGATGCAGGGGCTGACGCTCTACCGCACCGCCATCACCAAGGACAATTGCGGCCGGGCGCTGGCGCTGTGGCAGAAGGCCCGGGAGCTCGAGCCTGCCTCCCCCGCCCTCAATGCGATGATCGGCTTCATGCACTGCGCCGACGCCCGCTTCGGCTGGTGGCAGGAGCGCGCGGCCGCCACAGCCTCGGCGCGCGACTTCACCGAACAGGCGCTGCGCGTCGATCCTGACCACTCCGACGCCCATGTCACGCTCGGCATGCTGAACATGATCGAGGGTGACTGGCCGAAGGCCATCCACCACGTCCGCAAGGCGGTCGAGTCGGCGCCGGGCTCGGCCGACGCCGCCACGATGGCGTCCTTCATCCTCTCCTGCGCCGGACACCCGCAGGAGGCCGTGCCGCTGATCGAGCGGGCGATGCAGCTGAGCCCGAACTACCCCGCCAACTACCTAGGCCACCTCGGCAATGCCTACCGGCTGACCGGACGGTTCGAGGAGGCGATCGCGGCCTTCAAGGCCTTCGACAAGCGAAGCGCCGGGTTCGGGCTCACCGATCTCGTGATCGCCTACCAGCAGACGGACCGGCCGGACCTCGCCCGGCAGACCGCAGAACGGCTCCTCGGCCTGAGGCCTTCCTTCACGGTGGAGGGCTGGTTGAAGACCCAGTTCCGGCGCAACCACGCGATGGTCGCATCGGAAGCCGAGGCCCTGCGGGCCGCCGGCCTTCCCTAGGTCGTCGGCCGCCGTTGCGACGCTGGCGCTAGACCAGCGGCGCCTTGATGCCGCGGGTGTTCACAAGCCACTCCGGCACCGGCAGGTTCTTCGCGCGCAGGAAGTCCGGATTGAAAAGCTTCGACTGGTAGCGCGTGCCGTAGTCGCACAGGATCGTCACGATGGTGTGGCCCGGCCCGAGCGTCTCGGCCAGCCGGATCGCGCCGGCGACGTTCACGCCGGACGAGCCGCCGAGGCACAGGCCCTCGTGCTCCAGCAGGTCGAAGACGATCGGGATCGCCTCCTCGTCCGGGATCTGGAACGCGACGTCGATGGGCGCGCCCTCGATGTTGCGCGTGATCCGCCCCTGGCCGATGCCCTCGGTGATGGACGACCCGGACGACTTGAGCTCGCCGGTCGTGAAGTAGCTGTAGAGCGCCGCCCCCATGGGATCGGCGAGGCCGATCGCCACCTTGGGGTTGCGCTCCTTGAGCGCCATCGCCGTCCCCGCCAGCGTGCCGCCCGTGCCCACGGCGCAGATGAAGCCGTCGACCTTGCCGTCCGTCTGGCGCCAGATCTCGGGGCCGGTCGTCTCGATGTGCGCCTGCCGGTTGGCGACGTTGTCGAACTGGTTGGCCCACACCGCGCCGTTGGGATCGGTCGCGGCGAGTTGCTCCGCAAGGCGGCCGGATACCTTCACGTAGTTGTTCGGGTTGGCGTAGGGCACCGCAGGCACCTCGACCAGCTCGGCGCCGGCCAGCCGCAGCATGTCCTTCTTCTCCTGCGACTGGGTCTCGGGGATGACGATGACCGTCCGGAACCCGAGCGCATTGCCGACCAGCGCCAGCCCGATGCCCGTATTGCCGGCCGTGCCCTCGACGATGGTGCCGCCCGGCCGCAGCGCGCCGCGGCGAACCGCGTCCTCGATGATGAACAGCGCGGCCCGGTCCTTCACGGACTGGCCGGGATTCATGAACTCGGCCTTGCCGAGGATCCGGCAGCCGGTGCGCTCGGAGGCGCGCTTCAGGGTGATCAGGGGCGTGTTGCCGATGGCGTCGGCGATGCCGTTGCGGATGGACATGCAATCTCGCCTCCGTCGGGAGGCGCCTCGAACGCGTGGGGGATGGGGATCAGCTATACCAGACGGGCGCGAGCGTCACGCCCTGCCCGACATGGCGCGCGACCGCGTCGCGGGCGAGCTCGGGCTCGGCGAAAGCCCTGCCCTCAAGCTCCGCCGTACCCTCGACGCGGGAGACCGTGACGTACTCTCCGCCCGGGCGACGCAGCAGGACGGCCACCGACATGCCGCCCTGGAGCACCAGGAAGGCGTCGGCCGTGAGCCCGTCCGTGAGGAGGCGTCGCAGGATGCCCGCGAACCGGGTCGCCAGCCGCGTGGGAGCAGAACCGGCAGCGAAGGCCACGGGAGACTGGACGTCGAACGCCTGCGTCATCGGACATCTCCGCGAGCCGGAATGGCCACGCTGGCGATGATACGCACTTCAAGTGGGAAAACAAGTATTTTCCGTCATAAACTGTGTATATAAGTTATTTTACATCGATGTATGTATTATTGCGCATTGCTCGCCTGACGCGCCGCGGGGGCCGCCCTGTATTCCAGCATCGTCGACTTCACCGTGGCGGAGTCGAGGCCCGCCATGATCTCGATGGTCGAGGCATCCGGCGGCGCCATGCGTCCCTCGGGCTGCCAGAAGGCCAGATCCTGCTCCGTGAGGGTCACGCGGACGGTTCCGACGCCGCCCGGCGGCAGCGTCACCTTGCCGAAGCCGCGCAGGTCCTTCACCGGCCGCGAGACCCGCGCGACCTTGTGGCGGATGTAGACCTGGATCTGCGCGGTGCCGGTGCGCGGGCCGCTGTTCATGACGTCGACGGAGACTGTCGCCGTCTCCCCGCCCCGCATGACCGTGCGGTCGAGGCGCGGCGTGCCGACATAGAAGGTCGTGTAGGTGAGCCCGTAGCCGAACGGATAGAGCGGCGAGGGCCCCACGTCCTGGTAGCCGGTCGTGTAGGGCTTCGGCATCGGGCCCGCAGGCCGGCCTGTGGGACGTGCATCGTGGTGGATCGGCACCTGCCCGACGTTGCGGGGGAACGTCATCGGCAGGCGGCCCTGCGGCTCGGCGAGCCCGAACAGGATGCGGGCCGCGGCGAGGCCACCTTCGCTGCCGGGGAACCACGCCTCGAGGATGGCGGGCGCCTCGCGGTCGAGATCCTCGATCGCCAGCGGGCGTCCGTTGAACAGGACCACCGCGGTCGGCTTGCCGAGGGCGATGACGGCGCGTGCCAGCGCCAGCTGGTCGCCCGGAAGGTCGAGCGAGGAACGGCTCGCGGATTCGCCGCTCATGGTCGAGCGCTCGCCGAGCGCGAGGATGACCGCCTCGGCCCGCGCCGCAAGCTTGACCGCGGCGGCGATGTCTGCCGGGCTCGAACGGTCGATGGCCCCGCCCGTGGCGTACGTCACCTCCGTCTCGTCGCCGACGACCCGACGGACCCCGGCGAGCAGCGTCGTGGCGTCGTCGGGATTGCCGTTGGCGGCCCAAGGCCCGAGCGTGTCCGCCTTGCCGTCGGCGAGCGGCCCGATCACCGCCACCCGCTTGAGCTTCGGCGAGAAGGGCAGCACGTCGCCGGCGTTCTTCAGCAGCACCATGGACTTCTCGGCCATGGCGCGAGCCGCCTGGAAATGATCGGCACGTCCGACGGTCGCCTTTTCGCGCTCGGGCACCGACCGGGCGTAGGGGTCGTCGAACAGGCCGAGATCCTCCTTGAGCGTCAGGATGCGACGGACGGCGTCGTCCACCTCGCTCGGCAGGACCTTCCCGTCGCGCACGAGGGCGGCGAGCTGCGTGACGTAGGTGCGGCTCTCCATGTCGATGTCCGTGCCGGCCCGGAACGCCTGCCGCGCCGCCTCGGCATTGGAGTCCGCCACGCCGTGAACCATCAGCTCCTCGATGGCGCCGAAGTCCGAGACCACGACGCCGCGGAAGCCCCACTCGCGCCGCAGGATGTCGCGCAGGAGACGGTCGTTGGCGACGCCGGGGATTCCGTCGACCGCGTTGAAGGCGGCCATCACGCACGGCGTGCCCGCCTGCACCGCCGCCCTGAACGGCGGGAGCTGTTGCTCGCGCAGGGCGCGCTCGGAGATGTCGCCGCCGCTGTACTCGCGCCCGCCCTCCGTGGCGCCGTTGCCGGCGTAGTGCTTGACGCAGGAGGCGACGCTGTCCGGCGCCTTCAGCGAGGCGCCCTGCAGTCCCCGCACCCGCGCCTCGGCGATACGGGCGCCGAGCCACGCGGACTCGCCCGAGCCCTCCACGACACGGCCCCAGCGCGGATCTCGCGAGTGGTCGACCATGGGCGTGAAGAGCCAGTTCACCCCCGCCGCCGCGGCTTCCGTCGCCGCGATCCGTTCCACCTGCTCGATGGCCGCGAGGTCGAACGTCGCCGCCTGCGCCAGCGGGACGGGAAAGATCGTCCGGTAGCCGTGCAGCACGTCGAAGCCGAGCAGAAGGGGAATGCCGAGGCGCGTCTGCTTCGTCGCCATCTCCTGCAGGCCGCGGGTGTACTCGGCGCCATAGACGTTGAAGAGGCCGCCCGCCTCCCCCTTCAGGATCGCCGTCCGAACGTCCGAGCGGGTGTAGGGCCCCGTCACGGCATGGTGGCCTGAGACGAGGTTGAGTTGGCCGATCTTCTCCTCCAGCGTCATGCGCGCGAGGAGGTCCTCCACCCGCTTGCTGGCCTGCTGGGCGGCAGCCGGCGCGACGAGGACGGGAAGAAGGGCGACCGCGAGCGCGGCGCAGCGGAGCGATGGGGTCATGGCGGCCGTGATGAACGGGGACGGATCGACGGTCTGCGGCCGCTCCAGCGCGGGCTGGGCCGGCCCCGCCGTCATACGCCGCAGGGCGGCAGGCTTCAACGCCGCCGTGCCGGCCCCGGGCCGGCGCGGATCAGGATCCCGGCAGGACGAGGATCTTCGGTGACGTCGGGAGCGTCTCGCGCGTCACGGTGATCGAGGCGGTCGGCGACCTCTCCACCGGCCAGTGGGCCTGCGCCTGGTTGAGGAAGCGATTGAGCGTCGACTGGCCGAAGAAGTGCATCGGGATCATCAGCGGCGCGTTGACCGACTTCATCACCTCGAACATGCCTTCCATGTCGAGCGTGTAGCTCCCGTCGACGGGAACCAGTAGAACGTCGATGTGGCCGAGGAGCTTGAGGTGCCCCGGCAGCAGCGTGTGATGCAGGTGGCCGAGATGCGCGACGCACAGGCCCGCCATCTCGAACACGAAGATGGAGTTGCCGTCGCGCTCCGTTCCGCCACCCCAGTCGCGGATGCTGGTCGGCACGTTGCGCACCCGGACGTCGCCGACGGCGAGGTCATGGCGGGCCGCGCCGCCCTCCGGGTTCCACCCCTTGAGCACGTGCGGGATCGCCGGATCGGGCCGGCTGGTGAAGTGGGTCCCGTGCGCGTGGTTCATCGTCGCCACGTCCGGCACCACGGAGGGACGCACGTAGTCGTTGTAGTCGGTCGCGATGCGGATGCCGCCGGGGCTCTCCAGCAGGAAGGTCGCATGACCCACGAAGGTGATGCCGATCTCGCCGGCACCGAGCGCCGCCCGATGGATGCGCGCCCCGCGGTCCGATACAAGCCCCATGCAGGGGTCGGACGTCTGGGCGGACGCGGCCGCGCCCCATCCCAGCATCATGGCGGCCGCACCCGCCAGCGAGAGCATCATCGCGCGCATGAACCCCTCCTGCAGCCGACAGACAGAGGATAGCGCGGTCATGGCAGGGTGACAGGGGCCGAACGTCTCCGACTGCAACTTGAGCGCACGCTCTGCGTTCAATTCATCGGGAAGTGGTTGAATCGAAGACGATCGGTCGAAAAAAGCAACCAACAGCAGTAGAAAATCGAGTGGTTGTAGCCGACCTTACGCAATCACCTTCAAATCCGGTTTACGGATGCGGTTCCAGAGTCGCGGCATTTCAGTCGTGACTTTTCGGATCACCATCATGTTGTCGCTGATGATCACCGCCATCGGCATGGGTCTCGTCATGGGGACCGCCGGGCGGGCCCCTCTGCTGCTCGCGGGATCGGGAGCCATCACCGTCGCGGCTCTGGTCGCCATCTGGTCCGACGTCGTCTCCGGCTCGCCGGACCTGTGGCCCTTCATCAAGGCATGGCTCGTGGTGGCGGCCCTTCAGGTCGCCTTCGTCGCGGGCGCATGGGCCCAAGACGTCCACGAGCGACGCGAGGCGCGGGAGGTCAGTCCAGCCGTGTCCAGCTCGGATCTGGATCGTACCGCTTGATCCGCGCGACCTCCCGGGCGGTGCCGGGACCGAGATTCTTCTGCCAGACACGGCCTGACTGGTTGCAGATGAACGTCATCACCCCGGTCTTGCCCCACTCGGCAGGAGCGGCGATCAGCGCGAAGCCTGCGATCATCTTGCCGTTGATCACATAGGAATAGGCGCCGCCCGGGGCGCTCGGGCCCTGGGCCTTCAGGATGCGAAACGTGTAGCCGAAATAGGGTTCGGACCTGTTCGACTGCCGCTCGAGGATCGCCTGCGAGATGCGGCCTTCGAGCGGGCTGATGTCCCACTGCGTCTGCCGCGGCCAGTAGAGCCCGTCCCGCTTGCCGGGCGAGGACAGGATGCGCTGCGCGTACTCCTGAACCTCGTCGTCGTCGTGGTCGAGGCGGAAATACTCGCGTTGCGCGGCGATGTAGGTCCGGCACGCCTCGATGGCGTGCAGTTCGTTCTCGCCGATGGTGCGGTTGAGGATTTCCTCGCGCCCCGCCGCGACGTCGTAGACCCAACCCTCGCCCCGCTTCACGATCGGTACGGGAAACTCGAAGCCGTTCCTGCCGATCTGCAGGATGCGGGTGGTATCGCCGCGCGCCGCCAGGGCGGTGGCGTCCGCAGCCGCTGCGTTGAACTGGGCGAGGCGCTCCTTGTCGCGCTCCGGGTCGCCGGTGCCGAGGATGGCCGGCCCTTCCGGCCCGAAGATCCGCGCGACGAAGCCGGGTTCACCGGCCTTCGCCGCATCGACGAGCGCCTTCGACGCCGCGTCGGGGGACGGGAAGACCTGCTGGGCCGCGAGCGGCGCCGACCAGGCGGCGGCAGCGACGGCGACGACGAGAGTGGCGATGCGTGCCATGGTGCTGCTCCTCCTGCTCAACGCCGCCGCGCCCCGCCACCGCCGCCGGCACGGGGACCGCCCCCGCCGCCGGCCGGGCGCACGGCCGCGCCGCCGCGTCCGCCGCCCGAAGGCCTCATGGCCGGGGCGCCGCCTCCCCCGCCGCCCGGACGGAAGGCTGCACCGCCGCCCCCGCCCTGCGGCCGGGAGACCTGCGCGCGACTCGCCGCGCCGCGGTTGCCGAACTGCGAGGCGGCCTGGCCCATGTCGATGCGGTCGAACGCCGACGGGGCCGGCCGCGGCGCGGGACGGGCCTGCGGGCGATCGGGCACTGCCGGTCGTGTCTGCGGCCTGCTCGGGGCCGGCCGCGTCTCCGGCCGGTTCGGGACGGCAGGACGCGTCTCGGGCCGGGCTCCGCCGCCGGGGCGCGTCGCGGGACCGTCGCCGCCACCCGGCCGCGTGATGTTGCCGAGGTTGGGCCCGTCGCCGGGCGCAGGCCGCGTGACGCCGCCGGGCCGGCTGCCAACCGCGCCGCCGATGGCGCCCCCCACAGCCCCGCCGATCGCAGCGCCCCCTGCACCGCCGAGGCCCTGGCCAAGGCCGCCCTCGATGGCCGGCAAGGTGGTCGGCCGCGTCAGGTCGCCGGGCCGGGCCACCCCGCCGGGCCGCTGGGCCGGGCGCGAAAGGCCCGGCTTCGTCCCCTGGCCGGGCCGGTAGCGGTCCGGATCGGGCCGCCACGGCTTGCTGTTGCCGATCAGGTTGTTGCCGTTGCCGATGCCGATGTTGTTGCCGCCGCCGATGTTGATGTCGTTGCCGATGTTGATGTTGTTGCCGCCGCCGGGGCGCCATCCGGGATAGGGCGGCACGCCGGGCCGGTACCCCGGGTAGGGCGGGCGCCAGGCCGGGTAGCCGGGCCACACGGGCGGGTAGACGATGCCGCTGCCCCAGTTCCAGTAGTTGTTGTTGATCAGCGAGCCGACGAGGATGCCCGTGCCGAAGCCGATCAGGCCGCTCACGACGGCGGTGCCCACCGGGTTGTAGACGACCGCCGGGTCATAGGTCGGCACGAAGATGACCTCCGGCTCGGCCGGGACGATGGTGATCACCTCGCGGGTGTTCTCGACAGTCTTCACCACCTTCTGCTGAGGTGTGGATTGCAGCGCCCCACCCTTGAACGCGAGCGCGCGCAGGTCCTGGATCACCGTCGCGACGTCCTGCGGCTGGTTGACGAAGGCGTCGCCGAGGTCGCTCGTCCAGTCGAGGTTCTCGTTCAGCTGGCGGATCAGGTCGGGGAAACGCAGCAGCGCCTTCACGGACGCATCCCAGGGCATCGCGTCGGCGGCGGTGAAGTCGGCCTTCTCGACGGCGGCCTTGTTGCGGTCGAGCCACCGGGCGGCCTGGACGATGTCCAGCGGATAGGCCGAGGCCGGCAGCAGTTGCGCCAGCAGGGGATCAGGGTAGAGCGCGATCGGCTTCAGCAGCGTCTCGAGCTCGGCACGGGTGAAGACGGTGTCGGCGGCCGGCGGTGCAGCCGCCGCGGGCGGCGCCGTTGCCGGCTGCTGCTGGGCGGACGCGGCCTTGATGAAGGTCCATTCGGCTGAACACGGCGCCCACGCGACGGCCACCGCCGTCAAGGCCACGATCCCCCTGCGCATGCCGTCCCCCGTCCGTCAAGCCCTTGTCGGGCCACTGTGTCAGCGTGGCTGAACCTAGACAACCGCATGTTTGAACATTGCGCGATTTCGCGCAATTGGCCTGCGGCGATTGCCGCCGGCCCGGGCCGGTGCCATCCTTTGGTGCCGTCCGGACGCCCCCATGACCACAGATTCCCGCCTCATCCTGCTCGATCCGCGCGACAACGTGTTCGTCCTGCGCGGCCGCATGGCCGCCGGCGAGACAGTGAGCGTGGAGGGTGCGCGCGTTGCCGTGCCCGCCGACCTGCCCATGGCGCACAAGATCGCGCGACGGCCGATCGCGGCCGGGGAAACGGTCCTCAAGTACGGGGCGCCCATCGGCGTGGCGACCGCCGCCATCGCCGTCGGCGAGCACGTCCACGTCCACAACATCCGCAGCGACTACACGCCCACCTACACGATCGCGACGGCCAAGGGTGCGAGCGCACAGAACGGGGACCGTCCATGACCGAACCCCTCCCCTCCCGGGGCAAGACCGGCGGCCTGCGCGGCTGGCTGCGCTCCGATGGCCGCAAGGGCATCCGCAACGTCGTCGCGGTAGGCTATCTCGTCGAGTGCGCGCACCATGTCGCGCGCGAGATCGCCCAACCGCTGCGCGAGCAGGGCGTGCACGTCATCGGCTTTCCCGGCTGCTATCCCAACGCCTACGCCGAGCGGATGATGGAGGCGCTCTGCACCCATCCTAACGTCGGTGCCGTCCTGCTGGTGTCGCTCGGCTGCGAGAGCTTCGACAAGTGGGGGCTGGAACGAGCCGTCCGGGCCTCGGGGCGGCCCGTGCAGACGATCGTCATCCAGGGCACCGGCGGCACGCGCGCCTCGATCGCGCAGGGACGGGAGTGGGTGGCGGCGCGCCGGGCCGAGCTCGACGCCATGCCGACCGTCCCGATGGAGGCGTCCGAACTCGTCGTGGGCACCGTGTGCGGCGGCTCCGACGGAACTTCCGGCATCACCGGCAACCCGGCTGCCGGCAGGGCCTTCGACCGGTTGGTGGGTCTCGGCGCCGCCTGCATCTTCGAGGAGACGGGCGAGCTCATCGGCTGCGAGCACATCATGGCCGCCCGCGCCGCGACGCCCGAGCTCGGTCGCGAGCTGGAGGCCAGCGTGGCCAAGGCGGCACGGTACTACGCCACGCTGGGATACGGCTCCTTCGCCTCCGGCAACGCCGACGGCGGGCTGTCGACCATCGAGGAGAAGTCGATGGGCGCCTACGCCAAGTCCGGCGCCTCCCCCATCGTCGGCCTCCTGAAGCCCGGCGACCGGCCGCCGCGCGGCGGGCTCTACCTGCTCGATGTCGTGCCGGACGGCGAGGTGCGCTTCGGCTTCCCCAACATCAACGACAACGCCGAGATCGCCGAGCTCATCGCCTGCGGCAGCCACGTCGTCCTGTTCGTCACCGGCCGCGGCTCGGTCGTCGGCTCGGCCATCTCCCCCGTCGTGAAGATCTGCGCCAACCCGGAGACGTACCGGCGCATGAGCGACGACATGGACGTCAACGCCGGGCGAATCCTCGACGAGGGCGCCTCGCTCGACGCCGTGGGCGAGGAGATCCTCGACGTCGTGCTCGGCCTTGCGCGTGGTCGGCAGAGCCGCTCCGAAGACCTCGGCCACCAGGAGTTCATCCTGACCTACAAGAGCTTCGAGCCGATCGGACCAGCCTGCCTCCCGGCCGCCTGATCCCGCCCGGCCATCCCCGGCAATCGCCCCGGATCATTGGTCCGCCGCAAGGACGTGCGACCTTTGAACGTTTACCGAGGGACCAAGTCCCGATTGACCGCGACCGGTCGCATTCATAAACGATTCAGCATGGCACTCGAGCGCTCCCGCATCGGCAGGTGGCTCCGCACGCTGGCGGCGGTGGCCTTCGCCTATGTGCTGGTGCTCCAGTTCGCCCTTGCTCCGCTCGGCGTGGTGAAGGCCGAGGCGATGCCCGGCGACCCCGCCATGGTGCTCTGCGTCGAGGGCCACGGCGCCGGCGGCGACAACGGCGTGCCGCCGCCCGGCCACGACTGCACCGACTGCTGCCTGCAGCGTGTCGTCACTGAACCCGCGCTGTTTCCCCCCGTGTCCGTCCCCGTCCCCATCGCAGAGCCTCCGCGCGCGGAAGCCTCGTTGCGGGCGATCGAGGACGATGCCGCTCCAAGCCGCGAGGCATGGTCACCGCAGAGGGCCCAGCGAGGGCCGCCCGCGCGCGGCTGAAGCCGCGTCCGCCGCTGCCCTGTGCAGCGTTCCTCGCCTTCGCGTCGGTACCCGACGCCCCACCTTCGGTGATCCAAATGTTCAAGTCCGCAATCGTCGCGGCTGGCGCGTTGCTGTGCGCCACGTCGCTTGCCTCCGCACACGCGAAACTCGATGCCGGCGAGGCCGTCGTCGGCGCCACCTGGTCCGGCTCCGCCGTCATCGGCCACGGCTGCGACGGCCAGCCCACGCTGAAGGTGCGGGTGACCCTGCCGCCCGGCCTCGAAGCCGTCCGCGCGCCGGCCAAGGCCGGCTGGTCGGTCGAGATGATCCGCGAACCATCCGCCGAGCCGACCGGCCATTCCGGCCACGCCGCGCCCGGCCGCGTGACGGAAATCGTCTGGACCGGCGTGCTCCCGCACGACAGGAAGGAGGCCTTCGCCTTCGAAGCCGCCGTCTCGGCCGACCTGAAGGCGGGGACGAGCCTCTACGTCCCGGTCGTGCAGGAGTGCGAGAAGGCCGCGATGCGGTGGGTCGAGATCCCTGCCGCGGGTCAGTCGCACAAGGACCTGAAGGAGCCCGCGCCGACGCTGAAGCTCCTGCCGGCAGGCGCTCCCGCCGCCGTCGCGGCCGCTCCGGCGCCGCTGCACGTCCACCTGCACGGCGCGAAGGCGATGGCCGACGTCATGCTTGCGCCCGGCCGCACGGGCACCGGGAATACGCTGACGGTGGTGCCGATGACCATGGACTTCGCGGCGCTCCCCGCCAAGGCAATCCGGGTCGCGCTCACGCAGCCCGCGCAGCCCGCCATCCGCAGCGAAGTGAAGCCTGGGCCGGAAGGCCCGCGGGTCGCCGCGGGCGTCTCCCTCCCCCGCGGCGGCGCGTGGTCCGTTCGGCTCGAGATCGACATGCCGGACGGCGCGACGGTCGTTCTGGACGGCGAAATCGCGGTGCCATCCCCCGCCTCCTGACGCCGCCGCCTCGCCCTGTCCCGTCCGGCCGCCGCCGGGCGGGACCTCGGTTATTGGTAGAGGGCCTTGTAGGTCTCGCGCAGCACCGCCTTCTGCACCTTGCCCATCGCGTTGCGCGGCAGGTCGTCGACGAGGATCACGCGCTTGGGCTGCTTGAACCTGGCCAGCCGCCCCTCGAGGCGCGTCACGACGTCCTTTTCCGTCAGGGCCGAGCCCTTGGGCACGACGACGACCGCGGTGACGCCCTCGCCGAAGTCCGGGTGCGGCACGCCGATGACCGCGCTCTCCACGACGCCCGGGATGGCGTCGATTTCCGTCTCCACCTCCTTGGGGTAGACGTTGAAGCCGCCGCTGATCACGAGATCCTTGCCGCGCCCGACGATGTGGACGTAGCCGCACTCGTCAACCTTGCCGAGGTCGCCGGTGATGAAGAAGCCGTCGGCGCGGAACTCCGCCGCCGTCTTCTCCGGCATGCGCCAGTAGCCCTGGAACACGTTGGGCCCGCGCACCTCGATCATGCCGATCTCGCCCTGCGCCAGGGGCGCCCCCGTCTCCGCGTCGACGACGCGCAGGTCCACGTCCGGCAGCGGGAAGCCGACCGTTCCGGGCACCCGGTCCCCGTCGTAGGGGTTCGAGGTGTTCATGTTCGTCTCGGTCATGCCGTAGCGCTCGAGGATCGCGTGGCCCGTCCGCTCCGACCATGCCCGGTGCGTCTCCGCGAGCAGCGGCGCCGAACCGGACACGAAGAGCCGCATGTGCGCCGTCGCTTCGTGCGTGAGGCGCGCATCCTGGAGCAGGCGCACGTAGAAGGTGGGCACGCCCATCATCGTCGTCGCCCGCGGCAGAAGCCGGAACACCGTGTCCGGATCGAGCTTCGGCAGGAACAGCATCGTCCCGCCCGTCAGCAGGATGATGTTGGTCGCCACGAAGAGGCCGTGCGTGTGGTAGATCGGCAGCGCGTGAAGCAGCACGTCGGCCGAGGTGAACCGCCACAGCGCCGCCAGAGTCTGTGCGTTCGACGCGAGGTTGCGATGGCTCAGCATCGCCCCCTTGGAGCGCCCGGTCGTGCCGGAGGTGTAGAGGATGGCGGCGAGATCGTCGGCCCCGCGCTCCACCGTGTCGAATGCGTCCGGCATCGTGGCCGCGAGCGTCATCAGCGACCCGTCGCCCTGGGTGCCGAGCGTCTCGACCGTGGCGCCCTTCGGCCGTGCGAGGTCGGCGATCCCGGCGGCCGCCGACGGCGCCGCGACCACGAGGCGCGGCTCCGCGTCGCCGATGAAGTAATCGAGCTCCGCCAGCGTGTAGGCGGTGTTCAGCGGCAGGAAGATCGCGCCGACGCGCAGGCAGGCGAGATAGAGCAGCACCGTCTCGGGGCTCTTCTCGACCTGCACCGCCACCCGGTCTCCGGGCCCCACGCCCAGCGAAACGAGCGCGTGGGCGATCCGGCCGCTCGTGGCGACCATGTCGCCATAGGTGACGACCCGGCCGTCATGAGTCTCGATGAAGGTCTTCCCCGGCTCCGGGGAGCGCGAGAGGACGAGGCTGAACAGGTTGTCGGACATGGCCGGGACGGCTCCGTTGCATCGCCTCTCCCCTAGCCCATCGCCGCGTGCAGGCGAAGTCCTCCGTTGGGAGGCGCTGGTCAGGTGCCGCAGAACGTGCGGTACACGCGCTGCTCGGGCGGCGGCGGCAGACGGTAGGGCGCGTCGCCGGGCCTGTCCTCGAAGGGCGTTGCCAGCACGGCATGCAGCGACTCGAACGGCCCGAGGTCGCCCCGTTCGACGGCGGCCTCGATCGCGGCCTCCACCTTGTGGTTGCGCGGGATCACCGCCGGGCTTGCCCGCCGCATCGCCTCGCGGCGCGCCGCCGGGTCGCCGCCCTCCCCGTCGAGCCGCGCCCTCCAGTTCGGCGCCCAGGCGTCAAACGCGGTCGGGTCGATGAAGAGGTCGCGCACGGCGGCATCGGCCGCCGTGTCAGCGGCGGCATCCGCCAGCGTCCTGAAGAACAGCGTGAAGTCCACTGTGTTCGCCGTCATGCGGGCGAAGAGGTCGTCGACGAGGTCGCCGTCGCCGTCCCGCTCGGAGACAAGGCCGAGCTTCGCGCGCAGGCCGCCCGCATAGGCCTCCTGGAAGGTCGTGCGGAACGTGCCGAGGCTGTCCTGCGCCAGCGGAAGCGCCGCCTCGGGCGTCTCGGCCATCAGCGGCAGGAGGCACTCGGCGAGCCGCGCGAGGTTCCACTGCGCGATCATCGGCTGGTTGGCGTAGGCGTAGCGCCCGCCATGGTCGATCGAGCTGAAGACGGTCGCCGGGTCGTAGGCGTCCATGAAGGCGCAGGGGCCGTAGTCGATCGTCTCGCCCGAGACCGCCATGTTGTCGGTGTTCATCACGCCGTGGATGAACCCGACCAGCATCCACTGCGCGACGAGCCTCGCCTGCCGCGCGACGACGCGCTCGAACCACCGGCGGGTGACATCGGGTTCGCCGGCGAGGTCGGGATCGTGCCGCGTGACGACGTAGTCGGTCAGGCGCTGCAGGGCCTCCGTGTCGCCGCGCGCGGCGAAGAACTGGAAGGTGCCGACGCGGACGTGGCTGGCGGCGACCCGTGTCAGCACGGCGCCCGGCAGGAACGTCTCCCGCACCACCATGTCGCCCGTCGCCACCGCGGCCAGAGACCGGGTCGTGGGAATGCCCAGCGCCGCCATCGCCTCGCTGACGAGGTACTCGCGAAGCACCGGCCCGAGTGCCGCACGTCCGTCACCGCGCCGGGAATAGGGGGTCGGTCCGGAGCCCTTCAGCTGGATGTCCCGCCGGCGCCCCGACCTGTCCACCACCTCGCCGAGCAGGATGGCGCGGCCGTCTCCCAGCTGCGGCACGAACTGGCCGAACTGGTGGCCGGCATAGGCCATGGCGATCGGCTCGGCTCCGTCGGGGACGCGACGCCCGCCGAGGACGTCCACCCCCTCTGGGGAGGCAAGCCATTCCGGGTCGAGCCCGAGCTCGGCCGCCAGGGGCCGGTTCAGGGCGAGGAGCGCCGGCCGCGAGACCGCGGTCGGCTGCACGCGGGAGAAGAAGCCCTGCGGGAGGCGGGCGTAGCTGTTGTCGAACGAGACCTGCACGCTCATGCGATCCTCCCGGCCCGGAGGCGGAAAATGGCGAGGCCGGACGGGAGACAGTGCTCGCGTCCGGCCTCTCGATCAGGTTCAGAACCGTGCCACGGCCCCGCCGGGCCAGGCATCGCCGTCACGCCGGCTGCGGCATGCCCGGTGCCCCGCCCGGCTCGTCGGACCGGCGGGTGCCGGGGACGGACGACCGCCGCGGCGGCGTGGCGCCCGGGTCGGGACGCAGCGGCGGGCGACCGGCGAGGACGTCGCCGACCTCGTCGCCCGACAGGGTTTCGTACTCGATGAGCCCCTTGGCGAGCGTCTCGAGATCCTCGCGACGCTCGGTCAGGATGGCGCGGGCGGTCTGCACCGCCGCATCGACGAGGCGGCGCACCTCGTTGTCGATGAGCTGCGCCGTGGCTTCCGACACGGTCTGCTGGCGGCCCATCGACATGCCGAGGAACACCTCCTCCTGCCCGCCGCCGCCATAGGCCACGGTGCCGAGCTGCTTGGAGAAGCCCCAGCGGGTCACCATCGCGCGGGCGAGCTTGGTCGCCTGCTCGATGTCCGACTGGGCGCCGGAGGTGATGCGCTCCTTGCCGAAGACGAGTTCCTCGGCCATGCGCCCGCCCATCAGCACCGCGAGGCGCGAGGTCATCTGCTCGTAGCTCATCGACAGCTTGTCGCGCTCGGGCAGCTGCAGGACCATTCCCAGCGCACGGCCGCGCGGGATGATCGTCACCTTGTGGACCGGATCGGTCGCGGGGACCGCCAGCGCCATGATGGCATGGCCGGCCTCGTGATAGGCGGTCAGCGCCTTCTCGTCCTCGGTCATGACCAGGGTGCGGCGCTCCGCGCCCATCATGATCTTGTCCTTGGCGTCCTCGAACTCCTGCATCGTGACGAGGCGCTTGCCGCGGCGCGCGGCCAGCAGTGCCGCCTCGTTGACGATGTTGGCGAGGTCGGCGCCAGAGAAGCCCGGGGTGCCGCGCGCCACCGTGCGCAGGTCGACGTCGGGGCCGAGCGGCACCTTGCGGACATGCACCTTGAGGATCTGCTCGCGGCCGTTCACGTCGGGGTTCGGCACCACGATCTGCCGGTCGAAGCGGCCGGGGCGCAGCAGCGCCGGGTCGAGCACGTCAGGGCGGTTGGTCGCCGCGATGATGATGATGCCGGCGTTCTCCTCGAAGCCGTCCATCTCCACGAGCATCTGGTTCAGCGTCTGCTCGCGCTCGTCGTTGCCGCCGCCGAGACCCGCCCCGCGGTGCCGGCCGACGGCGTCGATCTCGTCGATGAAGATGATGCAGGGCGCGTTCTTCTTCGCCTGCTCGAACATGTCGCGCACGCGGCTGGCGCCGACGCCGACGAACATTTCGACGAAGTCCGATCCCGAGATCGTGAAGAACGGCACGCCCGCCTCGCCGGCCACGGCCTTGGCGGTCAGGGTCTTGCCGGTGCCGGGCGGGCCGACGAGCAGCACGCCGCGCGGGATGCGACCGCCGAGCCGCTGGAACTTGGCCGGGTCGCGCAGGAAGTCGACGATCTCCTGCAGGTCCTCCTTGGCCTCCTCGATGCCGGCCACGTCCGCGAAGGTGACGCGGGCGTTCTCAGGCGGCACGAGGCGCGCCCGCGACCGGCCGAACGAGAACGGCCCGCCGTTGCCACCCATGTTGTTCATGGCGTTGCGGGTCATCCACAGCGAGATGCCGATGAGGATGAAGACCGGGAACAGCGCCCAGAAGAGGCTGCCCAGCAGGGTCGGCTTGGGCGGCGGCACCGCCGTCACCTCGACGTTGTTCTTGCGCAGCACGGAGAACGTGTCGGCATTCTCCGGCGCATACGTGGCGATGGCGGTCCCGTCGGTGCGGGTCCCCTCGATGGTCTGGTTCTGGATGCGGACGGAGCGCACCTCGCCGCGCTCGACGGACGCCAGGAAGGCGGAATAGGGCAGCGGGTCCGGCCGGGAGCCGGACGTCGGCAGCATCTGGGCGAGCACGATCGACACGAGAGCCACGACCATCGCCATGGTGGCGAGGCGGCGGGGGTCGAACGGTGGCTTGGCCATGGGGTCGGGTCTCCGGGCGGTTCGGGAGTCCGACATCGCGGTCGGGGGGATCGACCGCCAGAGGGGCCCGGACTCAGGCTTATGACCTAATTGGACTTGGCGAGGCCTTGTTTCAAGCCTGCAGCCGCGGAACGCCTAACGCAACCTTCGCGTGGCGAAGCCCACCACGGCCGGGACGGCGAGAAGCAGCATCAGGCCGATCAGCCATACCACGACCACGCCGGCCAGTCCGACGCTGGTGAGCACTGAAGCCGCCCAGGACAAGGCGACGACCGTCTCCGGGTGGCCGGTCACGATGTCGGCATGGCTGGCGGCGAGGCCGCCCAGCCACCCGACGAGCGCATAGCCGCCCCACGCCACGAGCGTCCAGGCGACGGCCGCGACGACCGCAAGCCCCTTGGCGAGCGTCCTCATGCCGTCACCTCGCGCGCCGTGAGGTCGATGGTCGCCGGCCGGCGGCTCGCGCCTGAGGGGCGGCGGGGGCCGGAAGCCGTTTCCAGGTGGCGGCGGAGCAGGTCCATGTTGCGCCGGTTGGCGCGGAAGAACACGTCGCCCACCCACCCCACCACGGGGATGGCGCTGAACACGAGGTCAACCGCGACGTTGCCGGTCATCCGCGCGAGCGTACGCGCCGGCACGCCCAAGCGCCGCGCCTCCCACACGAGGTAGCCGGCCATGAGCTTGGCGAAGGCCGTGCCGATGCCCGGAACGAGATTGAGAAGCGCGTCGGCGCCCACGGTCACCCGGGTGCCGGGGACTCGGATGGCGCTGTCGAGGAACGCGGCCAGCGCCTCGAGCCGGCGGCGGCTCTCCTCGACGTCGGCGCTCGCGACGGAAGCATGATGCCAGGCTGGATTGTGGATTGAGGGCATGGGGGATCTCCCAAGATCGGAGCACGAGGCTCGTCAGGTGGAAGAGTCCGACATCGCAGCCTGTATCGGCTGCCAGAGGGGCCCGGACCCGGTCGTTGCGGATGTGTCGATGCCGCCCGCCGTTTTCAAGCGGCTGCGGCATCGCGGAGCGGCAGCTTGACAAGACGCCGGGCACGCCACACGCAGGTGCGCTTCCGGACCGTCGCCATGCAGCCCATCCTGCTCCTCGCCATCGACTTCGGCATCGTCGCCGCGGCTCTCGCCTCGTCGCGCCTGTGGTGGAAGGCGAGCAACCAGCGCATCCGACGCATCAGCCGGACGGAGGAACTGGACGCGGCCGACATCAATCGCATCGTCACCGCACTGAACCGCACGCAGATCCTCAACGCGCGGGCAGCTCTGGCCACGGCCATCGCCGCGTTCCTCGCCGGGCTGCGCATCGCGCTCGGTCTGTCCTGACCTCACCCACGGCACGGGGAAGCCGCCCGCCGGCGGCTTCCCCGGCTCCGGGTCACGCCGCCTTCTGGGCCGGCCCCGTGCTCGTCTCGTAGCGGGCGAGATGCGCGATGACCTGCGCCATCAGCACGAAGCGATTGGTGGCGAGGTCCTCGACCGTTCTGATCCCTGCTGCCTCCTCCAGCATCGTCGCCTCCTTGGCCGAGAGCCCGGTGAAGATCGACGGCCGGGCGCGGGCGAGCTCCCGCAGGCTCTTCTTCTCCCACTGCCCATCGAGGATCGCCGCGAGGCTCGGGTTGAACCCGTCGACCTTCTCGTAGCGGGCGAGGTGCGTGATGGATTGCGACCACAGCACGTAGCGCGACTGGGCGAGGTCCTGGAGGGTATCGACGTCGAGCGCCTGCATCAGTTTGGCGCCCTGCGCATGCGTCAGGCCCGCCAGGATCCCGGGCGGTGACGCCGCAAGCTCCCCGAACGTCTTGGAGCGATGGCCTTCGTCGATCAGGGACACGAGATCGTTCTTGAACGGCATGGTCATTCTCCTTGCTGTTACGGTCCGACATCGCGGAGACGTTCCGCCAGAGGGGCCCGGACCTGAAGAAGAAGCTGGAGCCAGACCTGCGCCCTTTCAGGGCACGACTGTCACTCCATCGGGATATTTCTGTGATTGAATTATGACTATTATCTTTCAGCGAATGTATATTTCGCACAGGAGACAATAAACACCCATGACACGGTAATTCAGACATCTATTCTTCGACGAGTGCGCTGGTGCGATGGCCCCCTTCGCCACAACGGTGCTCCGGCTTCCTGAGGGCACGCACGCAGGCGCATCTTGCTCGGCGAGGTCGTGCAGGCGCCCATGTCACCCCCCAGGGTTCCCGGCGCCACTTTGCGGGTGGGCCGGCCGCTCTCCGGCGTGACGCGCCGCATCTACGCTGCAGGAAGCCTGTCGAACGGTCCGGCCGCGGTCGCCGCGTTCATCGAGTATCCGCGCTCCCGGGTGCCGTGCACGGCGATGCCACGCACCGGCATCTCGGCGGCGGAGACCCGCGACGGGGGTCCATCCCTGTAGACGGTGCCCGGAGAAACGGCGCGGACCTCGGTCGGCTGCTCGGCCGCGCGCGCCGCGCCGAGGCAGAACAGCAGGCCGATGACGATCATCGCCGCGATCAGCGTGTCGCCGACGATGCGGTCGAGCCGCTCCATCAGCCGCGTCTCATCCTGGTGTCGGTCGTCGGTGCGGATCATGGCTCTCTCCTCTCTTGCCCGTCGGCCATGCTCCGGAGATAGTTCCGCAGGGTGTCAGATCCTGTCAGGAGGGGCGCGTGTCCTTTGCCAAGGCCGAGCAGCTGCTCGATCTCTTCACCATGGTCCGGGCCCATCGCAGCGGCGTCACGCTGGCGCAGGTGGAGGAGCGGTTCGGGTGCTCGCGGCGCACGGCGCAGCGCATGATGCGGGCCCTCGAGATCCGCTTTTCCGACGTGGAGGCCGACCACGACGCCGACGACGGCCTCAAGCGCTGGCGCATGCGCGGCAGCGCGATCAAGGACTTCCTGTCGCTGGAGCCGGACGAACTCGCCGCCCTCGACCTGGCCGCCACGCTTCTGCGGCGCGACGGCCAGTCGCGGGAGGCCCGCCTCCTGCGTCACCTCAAGGACAAGATCATGGCGCTCGTCCCGACCCCGCGGGCTGGACGGATCGAGACCGACCACGACGCCCTGCTGGAGGCGCAGGGGTTCGTGGCACGCCCCGGCCCCCGGGCGCGGATCGACGACACCATCGCGGAGGCCGTCGCGAGCGCCATCAAGGCCTGCCTCGTCCTCGAGATCGACTACAAGTCGCGAACGGATGCCGTCCCGCGGCGCCGTGCGGTGATGCCCTTTGGCCTCCTCTCGGGCGCCCGCCGCTATCTGGTCGCCCGTCCGGAGGGCGACCCCGACGGCCCGGTCCGCACCTACCGGCTCGATGCGGTGAGCGGCGCGCAGCTCACGACGCGGGGCTTCGCCCGACCGCGGGACTTCAACCTGCAGGCGTTCTCCGAGCGCGCCTTCGGCCTGTTCCAGAACGACCGCGAGTTCGGCGAGGTCGTCTGGCGGTTCGCGCCGCGCGCCGCGGACGAGGCGGCCGGCTATCTCTTCCACCCCCGCCAGACGGCGACGCGGGAGGACGACGGTTCGCTGGTGGTGCGGTTTCATGCGGCGGGCCACCTCGAGATGGCCTGGCATCTCTATGCATGGGGGGATGCCGTCGAGGTCGTGCGGCCCTTGCGCCTGCGCCGGCTCGTGGAAGGCCACCGCCGTTCCGACTTCGACGTCCTTCCGTGACCGGGATGCGATAGCGGGCGCGGGCAACTCCTGATTGGATCAGGACGGGGGCGGGCCGCACGAGTCGGACCCGGGGAGATGGACGGGCATGCGCAGCACGACGACGTCGCGGGTCCTGATCGGCGCGGCCATGGGCCTGTCTGGATTCCTCTCCTTCCAGGTCCAGCCGATCATGGCCAAGTTCATCCTGCCCTGGTTCGGCGGCAGCGCGACGACCTGGACGGTCTGCATGCTGTTCTTCCAGATGTCGCTGCTGCTCGGCTATGCCCTCGCCTTCGCGTCGACGCGCTGGCTGTCGCCAAGGGGGCAGGCGGGTCTCCAGATCGTGCTGCTCGTCCTCGCGGTCGCCTTCCTGCCGATCACGCCCGACGATGCCCTGAAACCCGCCGACAGCGACAACCCGGTCGGTCGCATCCTCTGGGTGCTGGTGACGAGCGTCGGCATTCCCTACGCGGTACTGTCCACCACCTCGCCCCTGCTGCAGCGCTGGCTCGCCTCGCTCGAGGCCTCCGGCAACGTGTCCCGGTACTTCGCGATCTCGAACCTGGGATCCTTTCTCGGCCTCCTGAGCTATCCCTTCGTCTTCGAGCGGCTGCTGTCGAGTTCGGAGCAGACCGTGCTCTGGTCGGCGGGCTTCGTGCTGTGCGCCCTGCTCTACGCCTCCGTCGCGGCCATCGTCTGGCGCGAGGCGGCCGGGCCTGGGCCCGCCACGACCGAGGCCGGCATCGCCGTGCGCGGCGCCGACGTCGGCCTTTGGATCGGGCTGTCGGCCCTCGGCTCGGTGCTGCTCCTGGCCATCACCAACCAGATCACCCAGTGGACGGCGGTCGTGCCCTTCCTCTGGATCATGCCGCTCAGCCTCTATCTGCTGACCTTCGTCGCCGCCTTCGGCAGCCAGTCGTTCTACCGGCGGTTGCCGTTCCTGGCGCTCTTCGCCGTCGCAGCGGCGGTCTCCTTCCAGCTGGCGCGCCCGGAATCGTCCGCCGACCTGGTCGTCCAGCTCGGACTGCAGGGCATCGTGCTCTTCCTCGGCTGCATGATCTGCCATGGTGAGCTCGTCGCCTTGAAGCCGCGCGACACGCAGCTCCCCGCCTTCTACCTCGCCATCTCGGTGGGCGGCGCGCTGGGCGGCCTGCTCGTCACCTTCCTGGCGCCGGTCCTGTTCAGCGACTACCGCGAACACCCGATCACGATCGCCCTCATCGGCGTGGCCGCCGTTCTGCTGCACTGGCGCGAGGACGGAGGAGCCGGCCAGGCGGGGCGCCGCTGGGTCGCGGTCGGCAGCCTCGCCGTGCTGATCGGCGGCCTGGCCGTGTGGGCCGCCGCCGAGATCGCCCACGGTCCCCAGCTCGTGGAGCGCATCCGCAACTTCTACGGGGTCGTGAAGGTGGTCCGGGAGGACGAGGACGACCCGGAGGAGTTCAGCTTCGTCATGCAGCAGGCGGGCGTGGACCAGGGATCCCAGTTCCAGGCGGCGGAGAAGCGGCGCGTGCCGGCCTGCGCCTTCGGCGCCGGCAGCGGCATCGACATCGCGCTGGCCTACGAGCGCAAGCGGCGCGAAGGCAAGCCGCTGCGCCTCGGCATCATCGGCCTCGGCGCAGGGATGATCGCCAGCCACGGCAAGCCGGGCGACACGATCCGCTACTACGAGTTGAACCCCGCCGTTACCGACCTTGCCCGGCGGCGGTTCACCTTCCTCTCCGACAGCGCCGCGGCGATCGAGGTGGTTCACGGCGATGGCCGCATCCTAATGGAACGCGAACTCGACGCCGGCCAGTCGGGCCGCTTCGACATCCTGGTCATCGATGCCTTCCGCGGCGCCTCGCCGCCCATGCACCTGATGACCAAGGAGGCGTTCGACCTGTATCTGCGGCACCTTGCCCCCGACGGCATCCTCGCCATCAACTTCGAGCTAGACACCTTCGAGATGGCCCCGCTTCACCGCGGGCTGGCAAAGGCCTTCGGCCTGCAGGTCGGTTGGTTCGAGACGCTGGCGGAAGGCGATTGCGAGGATCCCGTGAGCTGGGCCCTCTATTCCCGCGACCCCGCGTTCTTCCGGGCGGCCGAAGTGGCGCCCCGCATCTCGGCATGGCGCGACGGCGGCCGGGCGGAGCTGCTGTGGACGGACCGCAGCAGCAACCTCATGAGCATCATCAACTGGCAGTAGCCCCCCTCACGGCAGCGCGGCGCCGGGGCGGTACCGCCGCACGAGCGCCGACAGTCCCTCGACCGTCGGCGGCGCGCAGAGATCGGACCTGATCTCGCGGATGGCTTCCGGCGGCAGGTCCCACCAGCGCAGCGCCCGCAGCAGAGCGACCACGTCGTCGTCGAAACGCTGGCGGATCGGCCGTGCCGGGTTGCCGCCGAAGATCGTGTAGGGTGGAACGTCCTTCACGACGTGGGCCTTCGCCGCGATCACCGCGCCATCGCCGATCGTCACACCGGACATGATCGTGCACTCCGCTCCGATCCAGACGTCGTTGCCGATGATGACGTCTCCGTCGGTGAGGGGATGCTCGGTGACCGCGGGGCCGAACAACTCGGCAGTGTAGATGTGCCCGAACGGGTACGTGGTCGCCCAGTCGAGCCGGTGGTTGCCGCCGAGATAGACCGTGCAGCCCCCGGAGATCGAGCAGAACGCGCCGATCTGCAGGCTCGCGCCCTCGTTCCACTGGAGGATGTTCAGGTGCTCGTGCCCGTACGAGAAGGGGCCGACGAGGACGGTGCTGCGCCCCACGTGGTAGATGCGCGTCTGCATGTAGTCCATGCACGGCCCCCCTCCGGTCCGGCTGGAATGCGCCGAACACGTCGATGGCATAGTCTTGCAACCGGGAGTCGTGAAGCGCTGCTCTCCAGCGTGGCGCCAAATGGCAATCCCGACCTCGGCCACACGGCTAGGTTGGCGGCGATTGCGCCGAATCCGGCGCCGCCCGGAGGATCCCCCTTGCAACGTCTGCTGACCCTTGCCGCGGCCCTCGTCATCGCCGGATGCGCCGCCGCCGGCAACGCGGCGGCCCAGGCTCCGGCCAAGCCGCACATCCTCTACATCGTGGCCGACGACCTCGGCTGGGCCGATGTCGGCTTCAACGGGTCCGACATCCGCACACCGACCCTCGACGAACTCGCCAACGAAGGCGCGCGGCTGGAGCAGTTCTACGTGCAGCCGATGTGCACGCCGACCCGTGCGGCGCTGATGACCGGCCGCTACCCGATGCGCTACGGCCTGCAGAGCTTCGTGATCCTGCCGGAGCAGACCTTCGGCATCCCGCTCGACGAGAAGCTGCTGCCCCAGATCCTTGGCGAAGCCGGCTACGACACGGCCATCATCGGCAAGTGGCACCTCGGCCATGGCGACCGCAAGTTGTGGCCACGCCAGCGCGGCTTCGCCTACCAGTACGGCGCCCTGATCGGCGAGATCGACTACTTCACCCACAAGGTGCACGGCGTCACCGACTGGTACCGCAACGACAAGCGCCTCGAGGAGCCCGGCTACGTCACGACGCTGCTCGGCAAGGACGCGGTGCGCCGGATCGAGGCGCACGACCCCCGGAAGCCGCTCTTCATGTACCTCGCCTTCACGGCACCCCACACGCCGCTGCAGGCCCCGCAGGCCGATCTCGACCGGTACAAGTCCATCGCGGATCCCAACCGGCGCGCCTATGCCGCCATGATCAGCGTGATGGACGACCAAATCCGCGCCGTGCTCGGTGCCCTGCAGCGCAAGGGCATGCGCGACGACACGCTGATCGTCTTCCACAGCGACAACGGCGGTGTCCGCACCGCGACCTTCGCCGGCCAGATCGAGACGAAGGGACCCCTGCCCGCCAGCAATGGTCCCTATCGCGACGGCAAGGGCTCGCTCTACGAGGGGGGCACCCGGGCGGTGGCCTTCGCCAACTGGCCGGGCAAGATCAAGGCGCAGAAGGTCGCGGAGCCCCTGCACGTGGTCGACATGCTGCCGACGCTCGCCGCGCGCGCGGGCGCCAGCACCGCCGGCACGAAGCCGCTCGACGGCAAGGACGTGTGGGCCACCATCGCCACCGGGGCCCCCTCCCCGCGGGACGAGATCGTCTACAATGTCGAGATGTTCCGCGCCGCCGTGCGGAAGGGACCGTGGAAGCTCGTCTGGCACACGACGCTGCCGTCCCGGGTCGAACTGTACGACATTCCGCAGGATCCCGGCGAGGCGAAGAACCTCGCCGCCGAGAAGCCGGAGATCGTCGCCGCGCTGCAGAAGCGCGTCGGGGAACTCGCGGGCGAGATGAAGCCGTCGCTGTTCTTCCAGGCGACCTTCAAGGCCTATCTCGGACGCCATGCCCCCGGCCCGTCCTTCCCCAACGAGGACGGATTCTTCCAGCAGTACGACTGAAGCCCGGCCGGCCGTTGCCGGCCTGGGTCACGCTGGCTAGCATCCCTCCACGGCGCACGGATGGTCCGTGCCCGTGGAGCACGCTCGATGCCTCGCCCCGCGGTCCGGGCCGCCATTCTTCACATGCTGCCGGGTTATCTCGCCGAGGCCGGCGTCGGCGCCGAATCCGTCCTGGCGACCGGCGGCCTCGCCGTCGAGCAGACGGCCTCGCCCGCCATCGTGTTGCGTGCCCAGGTCGTCGCGGTGCTCGCCGCGGCGGCCCGGACGCTCGGGGAGCCGTCGATCGGGCTGGCTCTGGGTGCTGCCGCCGACCCGGCCCGCCTCGGCGGCACGGGCCAGGCGATGATGGCGGGGCCGACCGTCGCCGACTGCCTCCTGGAGCATGTGCGCCTCATGCCCGCGATGCAGACGCACGTCGACCTCGGCCTGTCCCGCGAGGGTGACCTCGCCGTCCTGAGCCACCGGCTCGCAGGCGATGCGCCCGAGGAGGCCTGGGTTCTCTACGAGGGCGCGGCGGCGTTCCACCTGCAGACCATGCGCGCCCTGATCGGTCCGGACTGGACGCCGGCCTGGGTGTCGTTCCCGCACGCCTGCCGCGGGCGGCTCGCCAGCTACGAGGCCTTCTTCGGTGCACCCGTCATCTTTGGACGCGGCACGCACTGCCGGATGGGCTTCGCTGCCGACGTTCTCGCGACCCGGCCGAGAACCGACGGCCTCCTGGGTCGGCCGCCGTCCGAAGAACCCGCCGTCGCAGGCATGGATCTCAGCGACGTTGCGCTGCGCGACGCGCTCGCACTGCTGGTCGAAGCGCGATGGGGCGAAGGCCCTGTCAGCCTTGCCGTCGCGGCAGACGTCGTCGGTCTCCCGCGGCGGACGCTGCAGCGGCGCCTCGCGCGCCTCGGGACGAGCTTCGAGGCCATCGTCGACGAGCGTCGGCGGGCCTCCGCGATCCAGTGGATCGCGGAGGGATCACGGTCCGTCACCGAAGTGGCGATGGCTCTCGGCTACGCCGACACGCCGCACTTCATCCGCGCCTTCCGCCGGTGGACGGGCCAGCCTCCGCTCGCCTACCGGCGGTCGCGGTCGTTCCCCACCACCTAGGAGTTGCCGTCACGGCGCGACGTGTCCGGGGGTTCAGGCCGGCAGGCGCCGGTCGTAATCCTGCCGCAGCCGCTGCCAGCCATCCCAGAACGGCTGCCGCGGCTCCTCTCCGGACACGCGGGCCACGAGGATGTCGAGGTGCTGGTGCCAGCCGGCCCCGATCATGAGGCGCGCGGACCGTTCCGCGATGCGCTCGTGGACCAGCGTCAGGAGCACCGTGCCCTCCTGTTCCTGGAGCGTGATGGTGACCTGCCCGCCCCCGCTCCATGAGAAGCCAAGCCGGTGCGGCGGCTCGTAGACGGTGATGCGGCTCTCCATGCTGTGCTCGGCGCCGAAGCCGTCGGGACGGGTGCCGGGCGGGTCGGTCAGCTCGTCATTGCGCCACGTGAGGGCGAACGTCGCCCCGGGCGTGTTCGGCATGTCGCCGGACGCCAGCCAGCGGCGGCGCAGGTCGCTGCGGGTCAGGTGGTTCCACACCCGCCCGATCGGGCCGGGCAGGACGCGGCGGATCGTCAGCGTCGTCGGCTCGGTGAGGACGCCATAGGCGTCCGGAGCAGCGTTCATCGTCATGGGTCGATCCTTTCGGGGGGTGGGGACGGGGCACCGGCGTCGTCAGCCTGCCGGAGAAGGCTCTCGAGCTCGTCGAGACGGGCGGTCCAGAAGTGCCGGTAGAAGGCCAGCCATTCCTGAGCGCTGGCGAGGGGGCCCGGCTCCAGGCGGCAGAAATGACTGCGGCCGCGAATCTCGCGCCGAATGAGGCCCGCCTGCTCCAGAACCTTGATGTGCTTTGAAGCGGCCGCGAGCGACATCGCAGACGGTTCGGCGAGTTGGCCGACGCTTCGCTCGCCGTTGGCAAGGTCCCTCAGCATGCGGCGCCGCGTGGCATCCGACAGCGCGTGAAAGACGGTATCCAGGGAGGAGGTCTGAAATTCAACCATACGGTTGAATATAGACGGGCAAGCGATACTGTCAACCAGTTGGTTGAACGTCCGGCACGCGCTTCGGCCGAAGGTGGGTCGAGCCGTCGCCGCAGAGCCCCTCGCGGCCCTTGGCTCGGGCGGCGCCTACTGGCAGTAGAACTTGGCGGATTGGGCCGCCATGGCCGGGTTCACCGAGTACGTCCCCATCTGGGGCAGCCCGACCTGGCTGCACTTCATCCCGGGCTGAGGGGCGTCGTACATGCCGGCAGCCTTTCCGGCCGGGGCGGCCGGCTGGGCCGGCGCGGCCTCTGCCGTGGGAGCCGGCTTCGGCGCCGCCGCGCGCGGCGCGTCGACGCAGACGCCGCGTGGCGAGAGAACCTTCCCCGCGGCGCAAACGATCGGGACGCATTGCTCGTCCGCGGCCCGCGTCCCGGTGGGGCAGCTCAGCGGGCAGGCCCGGTCCTCTCGCGACCGCAGCGCGTCGAGTGCACCAAGACTCGCCACCTTCACGTCGACGCTCGCCTTGGCGTGGCGGTTGAAGCTTGCGAGCGCCGTCTGGGTCGCCGGGCTCCAGCTGCCGTCGATCCGCCCCGGATCGCAGCCGACGCGCTTGAGCTCCAGTTGGATGGCACGGGCGAGCTCTGCCGCGCCGAGCGTCCGCTGCACGGACTCCGCCACGCCCGGCGCAGGCGGCGGAGCCGGCGCCGGGGGCGGCAGGGCGGCAATCTTCTGCTTCTCGGCGATCTTGAGGCGGGCGAAACCCGCGAAGGGGCACGACGGGAACAGCTTGAGGTGCTCCTCGTAGAACTCGACGCGGTCTATTTTCTCGGCCTGCGTCCAGTGGGTCGCTGCAAGTGTGCAGTTGTCCGGAGCCTGCGACACGGGAGGGGCAACAAGGGCCGGCGCCGGTGCCGCGACGGGCTTGGGCGCCTCGGGCGCGCCCAGCGTCAGCGTGCCGCCGCCGAGCGAGCCATAGACGAAAGGCTCCTGCTTCTGGCCGGTCGCCGTCATCACCTCGTCGCGGACATGGCCCAGCGCGAGGCGGACGTCGAGGCCCGGCTGCACGAGGTGGCGCGCCAGCGCCGTCGTGAACGGGCTGTTGGCGCCCGCGCCGTCAGACGCGGTCGTGCCTGCCTTGGCCGCATAGGCGATCAGCGTTCCCGTCGATTGCGGCTCGACCCTGGCGAGCCCGCGTCCCACCGACCGGGTTCCGGCAGAGCGGGCCATGGTGGCCAGGAACGGGTTGTCGCGGCAGGCATCGAGGATGACGAGCTTCAGGCGCTTCACGCGGTCGAGAGACTCCAGCACGCGATCGAGCGGGATGGCCTCGTCCTTGACGTCGCCGTCACTCGCCAGCTGCGCATTGACGGGCACGAGGTAGTTCTGCCCGTTCATCTCCACGCCGTGGCCGGAGTAGAAGACCAGCCCGACGTCGGCATCCGCCGCCTTGTCCTCGAACCGCCGCAGGGCCTGCCGCAGCGCCCGGTCGTCGAGGTTGAGCGCGGTCTCGACACTCTCGAACCCCGCCTCGCGCAGAGTCCTCGCCATCAGCGCGACGTCGTTCGCCGGGTTCCGCAACGCCGGGACCGCCGTGTAGGCCGAGTTTCCGATGAGCAGCGCCACTTTCCGCTCGGCATGGGCAGGCATGGCCGATACGACGGCGGCTGCGAGCGCGAGAACCGCGAAGCCCAGCCAGGAACGCATGCGCGACATGAGGACCCCACCTCCGCGCGGGATCGCCCGCGGAATGACACGCTATTGTTGTAGCCCTTGTTTGTGAACGGACCTTTGGCGCACCCGTCGAGGGAAACCGCCCGCCGGGGCGGGCGGCTTCAGGATGTCGGCAAGGGTCCGAGAGCGTGCAGGATGGGGTCGGGCCGGATGCTTGATTCACCGCGGAACGGCTCGTCCATCACGACGATGAAGGCGATCACGAGGCCGATCGCGGCCATGTGGAGCGTGATCAGCGAGAGGCTGGCGGCGTCGAGCGAATGCCGGCCGTTGAGCACCATGGCGCCGAGGAGGAAGACCCCGATCAGCCACCAGAAGATGGCCGGCACCGTGCGCGTCGCGCTTTCGAGGCGCGTCTGGCGCAGGTCGTCGAGCTTGTCGAGGAGGGACGTGAGGCTCGACCCGATGTCCGGCGTCGACGCGGCGATCGACCGGATCCCAACGATCAGGGCCGTCATCGTCTTCGTCACGTCCGCCGACAGCGCGGGCTCGGCGGCGCCGAGCGACGGCCATTCCCTGGAGACGATCTCGGCGGCGTAGTCCCTCAGCCGCTTGCGCTCGGCGGTCGCGGCCGGTCCGCCGATCAACTGCAATTCCCGGTCGAGCCGCGACAAGGTCGAGGCCTCGCGCAGCACGGTGTCGTCGGCCTTGCCCATGTTGGCGCGCACGTCTGTCAGCACGAGCGCGAGGACGAACACCGCAAAGGCGAGCAGGCTGCTGTGCACGATGTCGGCGAGCTTCGCGTGCTCGCTGATGCGCTTCTCACCGGGGATGAAGATGACCCGCCGCGCGACGAACGCCACGGCCACGGAGGTCGCGGCAGTCGTCGTGGCGCCTGCCAGGAGGATCAGCCCGTCGGGCCAGTGCCCGACGATGTTCATGAACCAGTCCACCCTCATCGAGCTCCCGCCTGCATCGCCCCGTCGGCGACCGCGGCTGAAACCCGCCGGGGTGCGCGGGTGACGGCCGAGACGCAGGTTGGAGGGAGTCGGGCGTACGGTCGAGCCCCCGGGACGATTTTGCTCAGGCTGCAGAGCCGCCGGCCGTCGCGTCAGCGCATGCGGGATGCTCGGCGATCCCTGGACTTCGCCTCCGGCCGCACGTCCGGTGCCGCGCGGCGGGCAAGCAGGACGAGGACCCGGTCGAGCGGCACCTGAGGCTCGGCGGAAACAATCGCGAGCACGTGGCGCGCGGTCCGATCGATCACCATGCTCGCCTCCGGCCCGAGTCGATGGGTCCGTCCGGTCTTCTGCGCCATGGTCGTCTCCTTCGCTTCGACCTGCGCAGACGCGCAGGACTTGGCATTCGTTCCAACGACTGCCGACATCGCCGTCTGAACCACAGGCCCCGCACCACGAAACAGTGGGTCAAGGTTGGAAAAACGCCCCCGAAGGTTGAGTTGTGTTATCGGCCGGATAACATGTGTGTGACGTTTATCAATTCACGGGATATCGAGGGTATGGTTCCGGGGCCCTATCTCACGACCGCCGACGCGGCGGACTACCTGCGGCTCAAGGAGCGCAAGCTCTACGAACTGGTGGCGACGGGAGCGATCCCCTGCTCGAAGGTGACGGGCAAGTGGCTGTTTCCCCGGGCCGCGCTCGACCGCTGGATCGAGAGCGGGATGAGCCGCCCGGATGGTTTTCCGGCAGCGACTGCACCGCCGATCGTCGGGGGAAGCCACGACCCGATGCTGGAGTGGGCTCTGCGCCGCTCGGGCAGCGGCCTCGCGATTCTCCCGGAGGGATCCGAAGCCGGCCTGCACCGGCTGGACCATGACCAGGTCTCCGTCGCCGCCATCCACTGCCACGACGAGATCGCCGATGACGAGGCCAATGTGAGGGCCATCCGGGCGCGGGCCCCGCTGCACGACGTCGTCCTGCTGGCCTTTGTCCGACGCGAGCAGGGGCTCGTGCTCGGGCCTGCCGCGAACGGCATCGAAACGCTTGGCGCGGCCGTCCGGAAGCGCCTGCGTTTCGGGCTCCGCCAGAGCGGAGCGGGCGCGCAGCTGCTGCTCCACGTGCTGCTGGGCCGCGAGGGGCTCGCTCTCGACGCGCTGGCCACCCATGCCACGACCTTCCCGACCGGCACCGACCTGGCTGCGGCCATCCGCACCGGCGAGGTCGACTGCGGGATCGCCTCGCGCGCCGTCGCCAACCAGATGGGTCTGGGCTTTCTGCCGCTGGCCTGGGAGCGGTTCGATCTCGCGATGCGCCGACGCACCTACTTCGAGCCAGGCCTGCAGGCCCTGCTCGCCCTCGTCCGGAGCCCGGCCTTCGCCACGGAGGCCAACCGTCTCGGCGGTTACGATACCGCGGACGCAGGAACGGTCAGGCTCAACAGGTGACCCGCCCTGAAGGGCGGCCGGCGAGACCGCCATCAGCGCGGTGCGCCGGGGCGTGGCCCGGATCGCCATGCGATCAGCAGGTCGTGCGCTGGAAGAGAGGAGCGATCCGAAGGGCTTTGATGGTGGGCGCACAAGGATTCGAACCTTGGACCCGCTGATTAAGAGTCAGCTTTCCGCGTTGATTTTACT